>JAESST010000216.1 GCA_016763995.1 Flavobacteriales bacterium
AGGTACTTCGGGATTTGGGTGCCCAAAGACAATCTTACCTTCACTAAGGCAAAGCCCTCGTCCTTTATTCGGACGGGTGACTCCGGAAAAACCGTAGAACATCTCTTTTGCGGTAATTGCGGCACCAACTTAGCTGGATTTGCCGAAATAGGTAATTTTTACTCTCTTGCTGCAAGCTCAATTGAAAACGAAGAACAATTCGCTCCACAGATGCTCATTTATACCGCTTTCGCGCCTGAAGGAGCTATCTTCCCGGACGGGGTGCCCAGGTACGATCGTGGGCCACCGGGGATGGGCGAGAACTAACGTCCGTTTTTCTTTGCCTGAAATGAAGCGTTACAACGCTTCATCAAGGATAACAACGAGGAAGTTGAACAGATGATTCCCTCACCAGCAAAACCAGTTTTGTTTAATCTTATCGGATTAGCTCTGGAAGGATTAAAGAATCATTAACCAGGATGGATCAATAAACCGAGATGGAAAGCATTAACCAAGCTTTAAGCTGGCTTACCGAGCACGAATCTGCCTTCAGCGCTATCGCTGCACTGGTAGTAATTTTTGGTGTGGTATTTTCGCCACTGGGTGCGGGAATGCGGGGTTTGCTTTCGGGAAGAAAGACAGGCAACACAGAGCGGGTGAACAGCGACCCTACGGCAGCGGCTAAGCCCTCTGCCTCACAAGACTTTCTAAACACCCCTCCCCCAATGATCACCGACAAGCCCTCCATCGCCGTACTACCCTTCGTCAATATGTCCGAAGACAAAGATAAAGAATTCTTCGCCGATGGCATGACCGAGGACATTATTACGGGACTGTCCTGCGACAGTCGTTTGTTTGTTATTGCCCGAAATTCCACCTTTGCCTACAAGGGCAAATCCCCGGATATCCGAACGGTGGGTAAGGAGCTAGGCGTACGTTATGTATTGGAAGGCAGTATTCGGCCGGTGGGCGAACGCTTGCGAATTACCGTGCAGTTAATTGAGACCGACTCCGGCACTCATATCTGGGCGGACAAGATCGACAGACCCGTAGCGGAGATTTTTGATATTCAGGATGAAGTCGTCGATAGCCTGGTCTCTGCGTTGTGCTCTAACCTGGGTGTCGCTGAAAGCCAGCGCGCCGCGCGTGCAAGACCCGAAAACCTGCAAGCCTGGGCGCTGTGTATGCAGGCAGAGGTTCTCTATAACACCGAACCCGACATAACAAATATTAAAGAAGCAGAAAAACTAGCGCAGCGTGCAGCCGAAATAGAGCCGGATTACGCGATCAGTTGGGCCTTGCTCAGTCTACTAGCGAGTGTGCCAATGGCCTGGGGCCGTAGCACCGACCTCACCGAGGATTCTGAAAAGGTGATGTCACTGGTCAACAAGGCGCTCCGCCTGGCACCGAAAGATCCCGTGGTTCTGAGTTATTGCGGGTTTGCGGCGACCTGGGCAGGTCATGCGGGGCAAGCCGTTAATTATCTGGAACGTAGCCTGGCCATCAACCCTAACAGTAATTCCACCCGCATTTATTATGGTTCCGCGCTTTTGGTTGATGGTAAACCCAAAGATGGCACCACAGCATTACAACTGGTTATCAGACTTTCGCCGAACGACCCTTATATCGGCCATGCTTATTTCTTTCTCGCATTCTGTTTTTTGTCACTCAACAGCCTTGAGCAGGCGGAACAGGCAGCGCGCGATTGTGTTAAGCATTCGCCCAGTTTCGCATGGGGTTATGTAGTATTAGCGGCGTCCTTGTCGGCTTTGGGTCAGGATGAAGATGCCAAACGACAGATGCAAAAAATGCAGCTGCTTGAACCTGACTGGACTTATCAACAAAACGAAGCGTTTTTTAAGCATATATATCGCAAACCCGAACAAGCAGAAACGCTAAATACCTTACTGAAAAAAGTGTGGCAGAGATCTTAGGTAAAACTATTTTCTATGGAAAGTATTAACGAAATATTCAACTGGCTAAGCGAACACGAAGCCGGATTCAGCGCGCTAGCTGCCTTAGTTGTAATTATTGGCGTGACCCTTTCTCCATTAGGGGCGGGGATACGTGGTTTACTTTCTCGAAACAATAAAACAATTTCATCAGCGATTGACGCGCAAACGACGGGGACAAGTGATACCTCTACGCGAGAGGCTACGAACGCTCCCTCACCACCACAAAACACCGACAAACCGTCCATCGCTGTGTTGCCTTTCGTCAATATGTCCGACGACAAAGATAAAGAGTTCTTCGCCGATGGTATGACCGAAGACATTATCACTGGGCTGTCCTGCGACAGCCGTCTGTTCGTAGTCGCCCGTAACTCGACCTTTGCCTATAAGGGTCAATCACCAGATATCCGCACTGTAGGTCAGGAATTAGGCGCACGTTATGTGCTAGAAGGCAGCATCCGCCCGATAGGAGAACGCTTGCGGATCACCGTGCAGTTGATTGACAGCTCCAGCGGAATGCATGTCTGGGCAGATAAGATCGACCGCCCAGTGGCTGAGTTATTCGACATTATGGATGAGGTGGTGGATAACCTGGTGACGGCGCTGTGTGCCAACCTTGGCGTTGCCGAAAGCCACCGGGCCCAGAGACAACGACCAGAAGACCTGCAGGCCTGGGCTTTGTGTGTGGTCAGAGGTTCTCTATTTCTCGCAACCTAGCGCTAAGTCCGTTCAGGAAGCGGAAAAACTGGCGCAACGGGCAAGCGATATCGAACCGGGCTTTGCCCTGAGCTGGTCTTTGCTGGCTTATTTAACCAGTGCACGAATAGCCTTCGGGATGAGCAGTGACCTGATCAAAGACTCAGTCGAAACGCTAGCGCTGATCAGCAAGGCATTGCGGCTGGCACCCAACGATCCCACAGTATTGGGCTTTTGTGGCTATGCCGCCATCTGGATACGCGAATCTACACAGGCAGTCCATTATCTGGAGCGCAGCCTGGCGCTCAACCCTAATAATAGTAACGTTCAGATATCTTATGGCGCTGCACTTTGGGCCACCGGGAAGGCCGAAGCAGGTGTTGAGCAGCTGGGATTTTTCATCAACCGCTCCCCAAAAGACCCTTTTCTGCCACTTGCCTACGTAGACCTCGCCTTATGTTACCTCGTGCTAGGCGACTTTCAGGGTGCAGAGAAAGCCGCCCAAAACTGCATAAAACATTCCCCAGATTTTATCTGGGGTTATCTAACATTAGCGATGTCGTTGGCGGCTAACAATCAGCCTATAGAAGCACGACAAAACCTGCAGAAAATACATCATATTGAACCGGATTATACCCGCCGGAACGCAGAAGACTTTTTCAAGCGTACGCTTTTGGAGTCAGAACAAGCTGAAAAGATGGTAGCGTTACTGCATCAGGCCTGGCCAGAATAAAAAAACAGGATTATTTGAAATGGACAGCATTAACGAAGTATTCAACTGGCTAAGCGAACACGAAGCAGGATTTAGCGCACTCGCCGCATTGGTGGTGATTGTCGGTGTCACCTTATCGCCACTGGGTGCGGGGATGCGTGGTTTGCTATCGGGAAGAAAGACAGGTGACACAGAGCGGGTG
>JAESST010000217.1 GCA_016763995.1 Flavobacteriales bacterium
TAAATTGGACTTTATTTTCTACAAGTTCAACTTTTTCCGATTCGAAATATTTGTTGAGATTTGCTGCTAATTGATCTGGTTTTCCTAAGCCATTAGTACGGATCCAATTGTCTTCTCCTTCTTTACCCATTAAAATAATAGGAGCGTGGTCCTCAATCAAAGGGGTGAAAATGTTTAATTGCTTCAACAATTTATCAACGGTTTGCTTGTCTCCGGTGAGTAAATTCCATCCTGGACCTGGTTTAAACTTTTCACTCCAAGACTTCAAGCGTTCAGGAGTATCTGTTGCTGGATCTATGCTTACAGAGATCATAACTAAATCTTTGTCAACATGGTCTCCCATGAGTTCCATGAGCTTAACAAAGTTTACGCCCATAGGAGGACATATGGTAGTACAGGTAGTGAATACAAAATTCATAGCGACCACTTTTCCTTTTACTAGCTTATATAGGTCTACTTTTTCACCATCCTGATTTACTAATTCCACAGTTGGAATTTGCATATCCCCCATTTTTAAGACCTTGGAATTATCTCCAGTTTTAGGACTGCAACAGGCATCCTTTTTTGCTGCCTTTGCATGTTTACTGTGTTTGTTTTTGCTGTCTTTTGCACAACAAGCATCTTTTTTAGTTTGAGCTGATGCAGAAAAACTAACAAATAATAAAACCATTACTAAAGAACGGAGGAGAGGTGTTTTTTTAATCATGCTTCTATTTTTTATCTTGATTTGGATTATTGAATACTTGTATGATGTGGTACTGCGGATTATCAAATGTGAATTTTTGCGAAATACTCTGTACATACAAATAATAGATACCTGCTTTATTAAAATTCATATTCACGGAATAACTTCCTGAATCATTAACTTCATTAGCATTCATTTTTTTATGCCAATTTGTGCTAGCCATCATTCCCATGATTTCAACATCAGGTAATCCGGTAAGCCTTTCTCCAGACTTTATGTCTGTTAATTTAATATTCACGTTAAAGTCCATATTGGTTAGCATCACTTTCGGAGCATCAACGAAGTCAACTCCTACATTACCATATGTATTTACTAAACGTTGTTTTTTATAGTTTTCATCTGATTTTACTTCTGCACTGAAACAATGTGATAATCTTGGTGCATCAGTGAAAAATACTACATCATACAATCCAGGAGAACGAAGTTTTGCAATTGTTTCATATACTCCAGGAGTCTGTTCTTCTATACTCCGATCAATTACTTCCACAGCTACAGCTTTTCCTCCATAGCTGCTGAAACTTCCTTGAGGAGCCGCCATGCCTTATGTGTAATAATAGATGGACTCATCAGGAGAATTCGCGATCAGCATACCATTAACACCTGGAGCTTTTACCATACCTGGTGCTAGGCAACCTTCTATGCCTTGACTTGGAGGTGCTTGTCCGGCAGGAAAATCTGCTACTTGAACTGGCGTTCCTTCTTGCCCACATGCATCTAGAGGTACCATAAGAATAGTTGATGAATTGCGATGCCTGATATAGGCAATTTCATCCGAAAAATTAACTTGATCAGGTTGTGATTCCATATGACCGGTCTGAACTAATCGGTTGGTAGAGGCGTCAATAATATACAACTCATCTTTGTAAGGGTTTATCCCAAATGCTAATCGACCTTCTGGTTCAAATTTGATTTGAAAAATACCTGGAGCTGTAGGTATTGTTTTTAACACTATGTGACGTTTTCCATCGATCACAACAACATTTCCACTCGACTGGTTAGCAACCAAAACTGTATTGGACTTAGCGGAGTAGGTGATGGATATAGGGTCGGGTCCTGTTGTAATATCTTTAATTTTTGTCAAGCTTTGAACATCGATAATGGAAGTTATACCTTCTGTTTTATTGGTTACATAAGTAAAACGACTTTTGGCATCCACGACCAAATCATGAAATCCATTTCCTGTGGCAATATGACTTTCTATTGTAAAGTCTTCGGTATTTATTACTACAACACCTCCATGCTCAGATTCATGCTCATATCCCACCCAGAGATAATGATTGTCTCCTTGAAGAACGACTCTGGAAGGAATCCCGTTAATATCAATGTTTTGAATTACCTTCCAATCAGATGTTCTAATTACAGCAATTTGTTTCGCTTTTGGCATGGCTACATAAACATAAGCTTGATCTTTACTAACCACCCAATCACTCCCTGAACTGTTTAAACTGATGCTAGTTAATAACTGAGAGCCACCAAAACTGAATAGGGGATCTACTACAGAAATTGTAGCATTGGTATTAAGGGTAAGTACATAATATACATTCAAGTCTAATTCAGCCTTTTGAGACAAATTACCTCCAACATAGGACGATACTTTCTGACTACAATCAACAGATTTACCCTCCATTTCAGCGATACTCAGTAAACTCATCCATGCTGCAGGAAAAGTACCTGAAAATCCTTTTCCTGTTAAGGTGTCTGAGATTTCAAATCTAAATTTAACATCATCTCCTTCCTTGAATTCTCCTGCTGTTTTTTTTTGATCTACATGAGACATAGAAAAGACAACCTTAATCCCTTCATCAACAAATTCCTGAGATAATGGCGTTTGTTCTGAGTTGATTTTTAGATCTTGAGCAAGAGAGGGTAGGGGGAGTATTCCAATAAGTGCAACTAAAGCACAAATACAAATCTTCCATCCAGTAAACTTGAGTAATTGGTTAATAACGTTTTCTGTTTTAGATGAATGATTCATATTTGTGTGTGATTTAGGTTCTTATTTGTTTTTATACATCAATACTGTGATACTTTGTTATTCCATGGACGGAACTTAGCATGATCGTTCAGTTCTTTATATTTATAAGTAGGGCTATATACAACACTAGCACCTTCTGCTTTTATCCTAAACTCTGTATCATAATTAAGGTAACTAATAGAACTTAGAGTAATATCTTTAATGGTCCAATTTCCCCATTTCCCATTTTTACTGCTAGCATTGTTCACATTAGCTGTGCCTAAATAAACCCAATTGGAACCCTTTTTATATTGAAGCGTTACATCATCTGCATATTGACCATTCGTTGTATTGATAGATACATTGCCATTAAGCGTCATTTTGGAACTATCAGAGCTTAATTCCATCTTATTTATTTGAACATTATAATCCTGACCTTCAGGTAATACTCTTAAAATTCCCCAAACGCCAGTGAAGTACATTTGCGATGGATAAGAACGGTACTGGTAATCACCTGGAACTTTATTGTCACCACCTGCACTGTTTAATTTAAGTTGGTAATTGGTCATGGCCATCACCATAGGTGTTGCGCCTTTCCATTCTGACATTGGGTTGTCTTCAATTTTAGTTGATCCTAATACTGTTGCTGAATCCTTATTCCAAGGCTCTTCCTGCCATACATGACCATCTACAGTAAATGTAATACCTTCCGATGAGCCATAAGTATGCAATAATCTTAACCTAACTTCTTCGCCTGCTCCTGCAATCAATACTGGTGTTTGAGGATCATCATACACCAATCCATTTGATGTAGCTTGAGAAGTATTAAATAGATTGGTTCTAGTTTTCTGACTTATGCTTGCCACACTTGAACTTGTATTCATCCCTAATATAGGGTTACCTAATTTTTCAGCAGCATAATTGAAACGACTTACTATACTTGCATTTTTATAGTTAATAGAAGGTTGGTAGAAGAAAGAACCGGCGTTGTAATTATCCTCAAACATTAAAACACAATCTCGGAACCATGGATTTGTACCATTATCACGATCTGTTGCCGTTTTGTAAACAGTAGCAGATCCTGCAGCTGCACTTAGGGTGTTTTTACCTGAAACATGATTATCTACTGTCCAGAAAGATTCCTGAGGTAAAACAACCAAAGCGCCATATAGACCAACATAAGATTGACTCATCACATCAGGAGGAGATAGATTTACAGCTCCAAATTCTGCAGGATGAGGAGTTCCAAACTCATCATAAGTTCCACAATACCAAGAAATGGTATTTCCTGTCTTCCCAGGTTCTATGGTTTGTATATTATTCAATCCAATATTAGCGCCATCGCCACTCTGCACACTGTAAGAAACTAAGTCTGCATGAAGACCAATGCTAGCACTTGGAGCACCAACTGATTTTCCATCTACTTTTGTAGCAGGGCGAAAGCCTTGCATATTAGAGGTAGAAGTTCCAGTTATAGTTGAATCACGTAATTTATTGGTTAGAGTTAACTTAATGCAATCTCCAGCTCGAGCGCGAATCACCAAAGGTTCAATTGGCATAGAGGTATCAGCTATAAGAAATGATTCCATTTCAGATGGAATAAAAACCATTCCATTCAAAATATTACCAGAACCGGCTGAAAGTTTATTACTAACTTCATTGTAAACCATTCCGTCAGGTCTGCCTAGGTCCTTTACCCAAATGGCAGTAACATTTACTTCTCTAGTCGGGGCATTAGTAGGACAACCATAAGCTTTTGGTAAATCAAACTCTCCTGATACAGGTTTAGGATTATTCGGTAAACGTAACAATTGACTTTGGTCAGAATCATTTTTATATGCTCTCATTATACCCCAAGAACCATTTTTAATTCCATTGTCATCAATGCTTGTAGCATACAAGTAATCAGCCGTAGCATCTCCGGTTTGAGGTAATTTAAATTCCATTTCAAAATGCTCTGAAATGCCCATTGTTTGAGATGCTTTATACCCAGAGTTTGAAGCAGAAGGTTCGAACAACCATTTTGTTCCATGCATATAAAATGTGTGTGGAGACACATGAGCACCAACTAAGGTTCTTACTTGAATTCTATCGCCTTCATAGGCTCTAAATAATGGGGTATATGGATCTCCTGCTTGCATCTCCGCTGCAATTGGATTGTATGGAATTACTCCATTTCCTTCACTATAAGTATAGCCTGGTGTTGGCTGACTTTGAAGAAATTTATTGGTGCCACCATTAATATCATAGGAAATACCTCTTTTAATATCTTTTCTGGAACTAAAAGCATACGAGCTATTAAATTCTATTTTACTAGGATCTCCTTGGTAAAACTTATACGATACACTCTCATCTGGCTTTCTAATAACAAAATTAGTATCTGCCAATGGAAGCGTCATATGATACTCAGTTCCTGGTAAGGTACCATTTCCACTTGCAGAACCGCTTGTCCAAACTACCGAATCACTTAATCTTACAGGTAAAGGTTCGTTACGATAATTCACTGATTGTGTCCCCTTAGCTACAGTACTGGTAATTACTTCAGGGCTCGCGTTAGGTTCAATCGCATAATTGGGATCATAATAACCTAAGTAAGTATTTGCCACTTTCTTTTTAAACGATGCATCCGTATCTCCATCCTTCCAGTGAGGGTATTTTGTTTCTATTGATGTATCGAGTCTGCCTCCAGGATAATATGCAAATTGCATGTCTTGGAATTCTAGCATCAACTCACGATAGCTACTATCTTTGTTTGGAGTAACAATATTCGCTTGCCAGCTAGTAGGGCCGCCATCCTGAACATTCATGGTTGTTCCCGTAGCAACGCCATTTGTATAAGCAGTATTAATTTTTCTTGGTTTGGGCTCATTGTTTGCCAAACGCAGCCCCATTGTGTCAGAGGTCATTGGGTCAATCCATACAGAATTCGCTGGTTCTATTATCAAGCCTGAATAATAACCTACTTGTTGATGAGTAGAAGGTCCAAAATGATCATGTGTAAATACTGTTCTTAAGGTACGGTCGTCACCAGTATTGTTCAATACAGGATCGGCATACCAACGTTGTATCGTTGTATTTGCTCCATTCCATGCTCCTTTTTCTGGAGGACTACCCCATATTGGATTAGGTCCTTGAATTTTCAGTGTATCCATTTTAGTATAGGTAGAGGCGCCTGCTAGAATCGATTTAGTTTTGGAATATTTATACTTTTTAATGGAACCTCCATCGTTAATGGCTTCAATTCTTTCTTGAACTTTACCCGGAGCGAGGGTTCCATCTTCATAATTCCACCCATTGGCAGCACCATCAGAAGAAGTAACATCAAACTTTACAAGGTGAATGTGTTGCCCAAGGATATCAGTTGGTGTACGAACTTGGTAATCGTCTAATTCATAATATTCAGGGACTAAATTTGTATGCCAAAATTCAACAAATTCTTCGCTATTGGCACGGAAGAAAAATGGTTCTGGGGGGCGTACGTTATTCAATGTAGCTGCAACATCGCCCCAAAGCACTTCAAATCGTTGTTGAGGATAATGCCAACCTGCTTTATTCAATATTACATCCATTTGGATGCCAGCAGCCTTATAGGTACGTTTATTGGTGATAGGTTCGCCTTTATAATTCATAGCTGGATCTGCAAATGGAGCACCTGCTACTGCAGGTAATCCATTGAGAATAAAAGTTCCGGTATCTCCCTTTGGAGTAAGTGTTGAGTGATTTCTAATTGCGTGAGTACGCATTGCAATTCTTTCAGATGCGGTACCTGTCTCAGGTAATTCAATGGCATCAAGCTTATGCGTTAACTTTGTCCAATCGTATTGATTGTGACTTTCAAATAGTACATAATCATCTAATGTTTTTCCATCAGCAACATAAAATACTGAACGAGGGAGACCTCCGTTTAAAGAACCAACAGAATCATATGGAGTACCATCTACATGATAAAGAGAATCTATCGCAAAATCTAATGGCGGATTTGGCACACGTTGACCTGCAACACCTGGAATAAAGAATGGATAACCTGGGTTTCTTGTTGTATCTGTTACTACAATCTGCCCACCGTCATCAAGAATCACTTTACTAGGAACAGGAGCCATAGCAAGAGTTGGCATAGGAATAAGACCTGGAATAAATGTGCCTTTTGTGATTTCGACATCTGGATAAGCTCTGGCATCATCAGCAATATCTCCAGTACTTCCGGTTTTAGTACCCACTTCTAATACATCGTGAACACGCCACATTCCCCACATTCCTGCTGCAAAATGAGGATAAAAGTGGCAATGAAAAATCTGATCGCCCACAGTTTGATTTAAGTTACCACTACCGTTAAATACCATGTCTAAAGAATAGGAAGAACCTGGAGTAATACCTTGACTATCTAAATAATGTCCATCATCATTATTTGGAGAGTGTAACCATTGGTGAGCATGTTGATGATGCACATGAGGTACTCCGGGTCCACCATGATTAATCCTAAACACTACATGATCTCTCATGTAACTGTGATAAACGTTTGAAGGATCATCTGGATAAAGTGGTTTTACAATATTTGTACGGATAGCACTTACTTGTCTAGTAGAGACTGAAGCAGCTGGTTCTATCGCTTTATTTAACAATTCTTGTAGGTAAAAATCTACCGAATCTTGAGTAAGGTCAATTCCTGGAACATTTGCTGGTGTATTTACAATCATAGCAGGATCTCCCACAGACCATGAACTCAAGAAAAATTCTTCATAAGCACATTCTACACATTCTGCCATAGGACCGATTCCGATTCTATTGGCATATATTTCGGCACCAATTCCTCCAGTTCCATAATTAATAGCGAAATCATCTCTACTAGAAGATAATACCGCTGAAGATTCACTATCATAGAATACTGGAAATGCTTGAACGGCATTAAATGCTTCATGGTAATGTATGGCATATTCTCTATACGGTTGAAGCCTATCAGGATAAACAGGATTTGGAAGGAAAGAAGGCTTTGTAGAATAACTCTCAGGCCATCTACCTGCATTTGGTCCTGTGATTATAGCTGTAAGGTCAGTATAAATTAACTCACCTTTATGAAGCATGTTTAATACCAATTGATTTGTTCCTACTTCAGGGTATCCCTTAGGGTAAACCGCGTTTTGATAATCAATTACCGGATAATAAAGAGAGCCTGATTTACCAGATTTTGGATAACCTTGCCCATTCACAAAACTAGAATAATTTGTAGCCTTATATGTTTTAGGAAGCTTATTTTTAGTTCCATAATAAGGGTTCTTGATTGTTTCTCCCTTTGCTTTATTATCATATTGAATCCATTCCTTGGTAGCATAAAAGAAAGATTCTCCACTTACCTGGCTTCTGTAATATTCTGAACTTTCAGGTTGAACAACAACAGATCCAAAAAGACCAGCAGAAAGCTGACCACCAAAAAGTGTTTTATTCCCATCAAATGGAGCGGCATTACTATATAACATAAAACTTCCTACTTCAGCTGCCTTTAAACGATAAGTGATGCTTTTTCCTGGTTGAACAAGACCACTGGTATTTACTCCAACCCAGTTCCCATTTGAAGTAATATTGTCAGCCATTTCTAAACCCATACAATGAACACCAGCCATTCTGGTCATGGGTAAAAATGAAAACAAACCATTTTTAGTAGCTTTCAGATTCTGATACATGGGGTCCGTATTCGGATAAAACTTTATAGAATCTCTCGTTAAACCACTACTATATGGAGATAAGTTATCACCTGGAATAGAATCTCCTAGTGTATTATAATGTGGTCCTGGAGATAATAAATTGGTGAAATTAATTTTCAAGAATTCTCCTTCATTTACACGAAGTACAATTGGCCTTGGCCTTTTCCCTTCTCGTAAACTTACCATTCCTGCCAGTTCACTAATCTCTTGAGGCGTTAAGTCGCTAAGACGAGTATTAGTCCCTGTTTTTACAACATCTCTTGCCAATGCAAACATTTGACCTGTTGGTTGAGCAGCACCTAAACGATTAAACATAAAAGGTTGATCTAGCGCGACCATATTAACCGTTACAGTATCTGGGGCAAGAACAATCGTTTGTGCACTTGCTGAGAATGTAAATACAAGAAGTATGATTGTAGATAAAAAAAGCTGTGCTTTCCGTGGTAGTAGTTTAGTATGCATAGTAATTGTTTTATGTTAAAATTAATGCGAGAGAGCCGATAAAATTGAAAGTTGATGTAGTAGTTTATTAGTGTTAAGTAGAATTATTGAAATTCCACCGTAGCCAAATATATATTATTATTAAACACAAGCCAAGAGAAAAAAATAATTAATAATCGAAAAGTCAAGGTTTAAGTTATGTTTTCGAATACAGATTATCTTCTTGGAATTGTATCTGACATATTAAGTTTATATAATTCCTACTCATGTGGCTTTTCGGATTCCGCCTTATTAATGACAAAGAAACGTTCGCTTAGCATTACTATCAATAGGGGTAAACCCTCATTCTAAA
>JAESST010000218.1 GCA_016763995.1 Flavobacteriales bacterium
CCTTCAGGCCATTGACGCATTGGCATCGAGCGACGATGAACTGGGTTGGGAGCTAACAAGCAGGGCCCGAAAGGTAAATATGGCCTCCGACGATTCCAAAGAAGGAGTAGCGGCCTTTTTTGAAAAGCGGGCGCCAGTCTGGTCTGGGCGCTGAATGCTGACAAAAATAGAGTAAAGAATTTACGCGATTAATTGAGCCTATAGAAGTATATCGATCGAAGCTGGATTACCCGAGGCCCAGATTCAACTAATAATTGCATAACTTGATAAGGCTAGAAAAAGCGGTCAGCTGCCCCTAAGCGCCCTGTTTTTTCTTCGGCAAGAGATGCAACCATGAAGCACTATGAACAACTGACCTATGAGCAACGATGCCAGATAGAAGTATTGAATAAAAGCGCTTTCACATAAAAGATAATGGCCCAAACCGTGGGCGTGAGCCAGTCAACTGTCTCGAGAGAATTGAAGCGTAATAGTGGTCAACGAGGGTATCGACACAAACAAGCACACCAGCGAGCAGTGGAGCGCCGCTACACTGCCTGCAAAGCGACCAAGATGACTGGTAAACTGATGACGTTAGTTGAGCAGAAGCTGGCCATTAAATGGAGTCCGGAACAAATCTCAGGCTGGCTACTGAAAACCCAGCAGTTTCGATTGAGTCATGAGTGTATCTGCCTCCATATATGGGCGGATAAGCGACGTGGCGGTCTACTGTACAAGCACTTGCGTCGCCAGGGTAAGCGTTACTACCCGCGCCGTGACGGTAAAACCAACCGGGGGCAGATAAAGAACCGGGTGAGCATTGAGGATCGACCGATAATCGTTGAGAGGAAAGCTCGTATTGGCGATTGGGAAATTGATACTGTGATTGGCAAAGGACACAGTGGTGTATTAGTTACCCTGGTTGAGCGAGTCACTCAGTTCACGTTATCAGCACGGGTTGCCAATAAAAGCGCTGGCGCGGTGACGGAAGCGACGATCAAGCTGTTGACGCCTTACCGGCAAGCACTTCACACGATTACAGCGGACAACGGTAAAGAATTTTCCTATCATGAGAGGATGACAAAGGCATTGGATGCAGAAGTCTATTTTGCCCATCCTAACTGTTCATGGGAACGGGGCTTAAACGAGAATACCAACGGGTTATTGCGTCAGTATTGGCCGAAGAGCACTGATTTTAAGCAAGTGCCCCCTGCTGAAATCAAGGCGGTGGTTAAACAACTCAATCATCGCCCGAGAAAGACACTGGGCTTTGAAACACCTGCAAAATTAATGCAGGATTATTTGGCGGCCAAAGCCGCATAGGCGTTATGCACTTCGAGATTGAATCCGCCGTAATGGCAAAGACTATTAATTGACAATACTGAGTGCTATGAATATAGTCCAGCTGTGACGCTAAGGAAGGCGGATTTTTTCATTGAAGAAGATAGTAGTCTCGTATTCTCTCCCCCTCTGTTTAGATAATTGCTCTCCTCCAGTTAATCACAAAAAGATGAATAAACCAGATAGGTTCTTAAGATGCCTGTTAATTGGTTTTCATACGCTAACTAGATAAGGAAATTGAAATGACGAAACTCAAGGGTATAGTTCTTACAGCACTTATATTTCTCACTGGAGCTGCTCAGGCAGAGTTAACCGGTGATTTTAGTAGAGCTAACTGCGTAACAAATAACGAATCAATAACTTTTAGACCTTTCGATCCGTTCTATCGCGTTGTGATTAGTTGGCACACTTTGAATGGAGTAACTCATTATGCGGGAGATGAAGATCCCCTCTATTGTTCATCTTCGTCATGCCCGACAAGTCCATCTGCATTGGAAGATGCAAGGTGTGAAGCTAGTGATAACTGCTTATGGCCATACTCATTTCACACAGTAACAGGCAGATGGGCTGCAATTCACAGTATTTATGGCCTGGACTCTGAATCAACTACGGATTGGACCGTCGAGGGTCGGCATGGAATACTTTATGGTTTCTATTATGGCATTCCGATATACACAGTTAATCGATCCCTACCTACAACCGACTGTAATCTCTAAAACTATTTTATCTTATAGTCTACATACATATTTTGTTAATTAAGAGACATGAAAATGAATAATTTAATCATAGCATCAGTTGCGATCACGCTAAGTATAGTTACATTACAGGCATACTCGAAAAATCAAAATGACATCAAAGAAATTAATTATAGTAATTCGCGAGTTGAGTATTTGGAGAGCGGAGATCAAATTTTAGTGCCTGAAGGTGTAACTATAGTGCCGGGGTTACCGATTGTAGTATCTGATGACGATATGCAAGCAATGGCTGCTGTAAGAGTGGAGATTGAAAATAATGGATTTGTAGATTATCCAAACAGGTCTCCTATCGCAAAGAAAGCTATACGGGGTATGAGGGACGAACTTCATGCGCGTCAAAATTCACGTAACACAAGTTTTTCAAGTGTTTCGAAAGTGTCGCAATTTGATTTTAAAAAGGTTCAAGCTGGCAAGGTGAGCCTGACAATTTTAAGACCAGAATCCGAAGCTTTTATATTTGCAAACAGCCAAGAGATTACAAGGGCATACTCGAACACGGAATTTGGGGATATTTATATTCATGAAATGATTGGCGCCAGTATGGGAGTATTAGATGATTCTGATAGCCCCAATTTTTATGTCGATGGAGCTGAAGGTTACCGAACAACTATTCGATATGAAAATGGGATCATGGCCACTCTTGTTATATTGCGTACAGAAAAAGGTGTTACTTTCGTTGAAGTTGGAAGTTCTTTTAAAGGAAAATACGATGATGAGGATCTTATAGGATTCCTTTCTACGTTAGTTACTTTAGAAGAAGGGTAATAATATTATCTCTCCCTATGGTTGGTTTAACTCCTTAGCAGTTTTATATTCATAGATTTTAACCTAGCCATAGGAATATCGTTTGGGCTATCTCAAATTAATTTCAACATGGTTTCTTCTGACACTTATTTGGGGAGGCGCCGGAGTGTATGTTGGTCCGGGAATAATGATGTTGATTATAGGATTAATTATCGGAATCAGCGGGTCAGTATTTTGCACACTAAAAGAAATAACAGGCTTAAAAATAGCGGATATTTGGTCAGGATTATTTATTTCTATAATATGTTTAACGGCTACATATAAAATATTCCAGATTAACTCTCTATCATTATCTGGGAATATATTCGTTATACTATTCATAATAATCCCATCCTATTTTATTGTCTTTCTGCTCGGTAAAGGTCGACCCCATGTTTGACACTATTAACGAATATTTATATGTGAAATTCTGAATCACAATTGTGGTGGCATGGCAGGCCTTAAAGTGAATTATTAGACACCGTCTGCTATCAGTCTTAATAGGAGAGCACACAACTGTCATGATTATAGTACCTCGTCCAGGTACCACAGCTAGTAGGTTCGAGTGCTGATGATGAACTAGAATAAGTGTCAAGGAATACCC
>JAESST010000219.1 GCA_016763995.1 Flavobacteriales bacterium
AGCAACAGATAACTGCATGCCTATAGACTCATTAGTGAGTGATTATCATTCAGGCGATGTATTTCCTGTAGGCACAACAACAGTAAGCTATACCGCTTATGATGCCTCTATGAATATTACAACAGCATCATTTACCATAACAGTGAATGATACAGAGCTTCCAAGGATAGAATGTCCAAGCGATATCGCCCAATGTGACTCAATAGTAATATTCAGTGAAGCCACTGCCATGGACAATTGCATTAGCACAACGATAGTACGAACCGATGCTAGCGGATTAAGCTCAGGCGATCAATTTCCTGTAGGAACAACAACTCTATCTTACCAAGTAAGCGATGCCCACAGCAATCAAGCAAGCTGCGATGTAAACATAGAAGTCTATGCCCCTGCCAAAGCAAATGCAGGACCCGATTTGGTAACAAGAGACATTGAGCCAATACAAATTGAGTCCAGCTCTAGCAATGGAGTCTTCTACAATTGGACGCCATTTACAACACTAGTAGATGCGACGGTAGAACAACCAATAGCAAACCCACAAAGCACAACGATCTATCGAATGGATGTAACAAGCGGAGACGGCTGTACAGATTCCGATGAAATGGAGATCGTGGTAAACGTAGTAACAGACTTAGACGCAACGACGCTTTTCTCACCCAACGGCGATGGGATGAACGATACTTGGGTGGTGAACAAGCCCGCGCTTATTGAAGGCTGTAAGCTAATTATTGTGAATAGAAACGGAAGCGAGGTTTACAGTACTAGTAATTACAACAATGAGTGGGATGGAACAGTGAGCGGAACGCAACTTCCTGAAGGGACCTATTATTACATATTCGACTGTCCTGACGGCAGGAGCTTGAATGGCCCAATAACAATACTAAGAGAAAGAAGATAAGACAATCCTAAAACTAGAAAAGATGAAACTAACTAAGAAAAACACAAAGACAGTTATCGTAGCTCTAATAGGATTAGCCTTGAGCGGAGAACTTGCAGCCCAACAAGTACCATTAAGTAACTTTTACAATTTCAATGAATACCTATTGAATCCTGCGGAAGCAGGCTACAAAGACAAGCTAGTAGGAACAGCGAGCCATAGGATTCAATGGCAAGGATTAGAAGGAGCCCCTAAAACGACCTTTTTAGGCATTCATAGCGCATTGAATGAGAAGATGGGATTAGGCGTTAAAGTCAACGTAGATCAAACCGATATTTTGAAGCAATTCAATGCAGCAATTTCCTATGCATACCGAATTAAGCTCAATGATAAAGCGAATCTAAGCTTTGGATTATCCGGAATGATGATTCAAAATAGTGTAGGTTATAACGATGCCGTAGTAGGCGATTTAGCCGATGAAGTGGTGACCGGCGGAGACCAAGACGGAGTGAGCTTTGATGCCGAAGCTGGAGTGATGTTAAATTACAATAAACTGAAAGTAGGCATATCGAGTTCTCAGCTATTTGAATCCGGTGTAGACTATGACTTACCTGACGGCACAGGAACAGGCACCTTTGAAAGAGTTCGACAATTTAGCGCCTATGGTTCCTATGAATTTGAGCTATCAGAAAATTGGAAGCTAGAACCCTTTGTGTTGATGAGGAACCAAGGAGTGGAAAGTTTTCAATATGAATTGAACGCCCTTACGACCTACAAAGACGTTTTGTATTTAGGCGCAGGCTATCGTCAAGAAGCAGGTATCATAGGAAGAGTAGGATTTCAGATCAGCGATCAAATTGTGGCAGCCTATGCCTATGAATTCTCAGGCAC
Source organism: Flavobacteriales bacterium (assembly GCA_016763995.1). Taxonomy (GTDB): domain Bacteria; phylum Bacteroidota; class Bacteroidia; order Flavobacteriales_E; family Vicingaceae; genus NORP294. The sequence goes on from JAESST010000219.1 coordinate 1,766, forward strand.
AGGAGTTGCTTCATACAGTAATGGCTCCCATGAATTCATGTTGGGGTATAGACTAAAAAAGAAAGCTAAGAAATCAGAACCGGCAGTAAAGAAGGAATTAGTTCCCAAAGAAGTTGTTAAAAAGGCAGTAGAGAAAGTAGAAGAAAAAGTGAAAGAAGAAATTCAAGAAGTGATACCTCCAGTACCACCAACACCACTAGTGGTTGAGAAGCCTAAAGTAGCCCCTAAACCCCCTAAACCTGAGCCTGTGATAGAAAAGCAAGCAGAAGCGGTAAGGAAGATGTTTAAGGAAAAGATTGTGTTCAGTTTTGAAGGCAACAAAATCCCTGAAAACATAAAGAGCGAATTGGATAAGATTGCGAAGGTGTTAGTAGATAATCCAAAAGAGAGAGTGAGAGTAGAGGGGCATACAAGCACCGATGGAACAGAAGCACAGAATCAAATTGTATCGGAACGAAGAGCTAAACAAGTAAAGGACTATTTAATCACAAAGGGAGTGAAAGTAGGTCAAATAGAAACCAAAGCGATGTTATCTCGAGAGTTATTGGTACCCGATACTACATTAGAAAACAAAAAAATCAACAGAAGAGCCGAAATTGAGTTGATTAAATAGGAATTTGTAAACGAGATAAATCATACTAAAAAAGATTTTGTCTCAAATTAATTGCAATCTTATATGAATACGTAGAAAAACTCCAAGTAAGAAATTACTTGGAGTTTTTTTTTAATAAGATGTTGATTGAATTTGCATCTATTAATTGTAGTTTTAAATTGAGGATCAGTTTTTTATGTAAATGATTTGCTGAGTATATAGCATTGGTCGAAGGTGTAGATGTATTTTGAGTCTAAAAACAAGTGAAATTTATGTAACAATATTTCTCTTGTCGTCGTAAGCGTATAAATTTTATGGTTGTGAAATTTATTAAGGGGCTATTAGTTTTATTAATTTTTTTTCTAAGTGAAGGAATGTATGGACAAACCCGTTATTGGGTGGCAGCAGGAGCAGCAAATTGGAGCGGCAATAACTGGTCTTCAATTTCAGGAGGAACAGTAGACGGAATTGGTCCACCTACAGCTGCAGAGCAAGCTGAATTTAACGTAAATGGATTGGGTAATTGTACCGTAGATGCAGTAAATCCAAGTGTTGTAGGTTTAGTGGTAAATGGCTATACAGGGCTTATTGATGTTAATGGAACTACATTAACGTCCTCTGGCACGGTTACTTTAACTTCAGGCACAATTAACGACTTAATTGGGACAGGTTCATTAATTATTAGTTCAACAGGAACCACGACTTTTAATGGAACAAGCTTTGGTGCAGTAGTCACAGCAAGTTCTGGTTCTCTTCTTTTGAACGGATCTACCTTTAATGCCAACAGTAGTTTTTCTAAAACCGGGACAGGTAATAATTTAGGAGCAGGAGGTAATGTATTTAACGGTACCGTAAATATTGTTCATAGTGGTAGTAATGTTCTTTACTTAGCTCGAACCAACCCTGACGACTTCAATAGTACATTGTCCATTTCAAATACCGGTGCCGGATCAATAAGATTATCAGACGTTGCGGCAGGCAATACTTATGATGGAAACATTACAGTAAGTTCTACCGGTTCAAGTCAAGGAATTTATTTTGGAAATGGAGGGGGGACTTCTACTTTAGCCACAGGCTTTACTCTAGCAGATGGCACATTTTCTATTGGCACATTAATACTCCGAAATTTTACTCAATCAGGTGCAACAGTACAAAATATCACACTTACAGGAACAGCAGTTTTAACTCTGTACGATAGCAACTGGGGAGGCAATGCTGTTTTTTCTTCAGCCCGAATGACAACGCGTGGTTCAACTTATTTAGGAACTAGTAGTTTTTCTAAAACTGGAGCTTCTAATGACCGATCGGTTGGAGGAAATATTTTTACAGGCAATGCAGTTATTAATAATAGTGGTAGTGGCTACTTTCTATTTGGAGATTCAAGTCCAGATGCTTTTAGCGCAAACTTAGACATGAGCAATACGGGAACTCGTCATATTTACTTAGCCTATAATAGCCTTGGAAATACAATTGGAGGAAGCTTAACGGCAGTAAATTCTGGTTCTACCTCGTGTGCCTTATATTTTGCTAATAATACTGGCTCTTCTCTTACTGTAACGGGAAATACTACAATAAGCAATAATGGTTCAGGTACAACTTCTAGGGTTTATTTAGGGAATAACGGAGACATTACGTTTAATGGCACAGTCACTTTAAATAATTCAAGTACAGCTGCTAATTCGCAAATTTATTGTAATCAAAGTGCCACATCTTTAAATGTTTACAATGGGAATGTTATTATCACTAATTCCAATGCGAGCAGTGATGGAGTTTATTTTGGAAACGATCAAGGGAGTAGCACTTTAGCTGCAGGACAATCGATAAGCATTGGAGGGGCAGGCTTTATTGCAGGAGCTCTTACTTTACGAAACTTTACTCAAGTCGGAGCTACTGTACAATCTTTGGCGGCAACGGGAACTACCTTGTTAACACTTTACAATAGTAGCTTTGGAGGAGATGTCGTTTTTTCTTCTCCTAGAATATCAACAAGAGGAACAATTTATTCAGGAACAAGTTCCCTAACAAAAAATGGTGCAACAGATGACAATTCAGCTGGTGGTAATTTCTTTACCGGGAATGTAATATTAAATAATTCTGGAAGCGGACATTTCCGGATGGGAGATGGCACCTCTGATGCTTTTATGGCAGACTTAACAATGAATTTGACTGGAAGTGATCATTTACAAATAGCTTATAATAGTGCGGGGAATACTATCGGAGGTAGTTTAGTTGCGACCAATTCAGGTACAGGATTTGGGAGTTTGTATTTTAGTAATAGCAGTAGTTCTTCGCTTGTTGTAACGGGAAACACCATTATAACTAATAATGGTTCAGGTGCAACTTCTAGGGTTTATTTAGGGAACAACGGAGATATTACATTTAATGGTACAGTCACCTTAAATAATTCAAGTACAGCTGCTAATTCTCAGATTTATTGTAATCAAAGTGTTACGTCTTCAAATATATATAACGGGAATATCATTGTCAGTAATTCTAATGCGAGCAGTGATGGAGTTTATTTTGGGAACAATCAAGGGAGTAGCACTTTAGCTGCAGGACAAACGATAAGCATAGGGGGCGCAGGTTTTATTGCAGGAGCTCTTACTTTACGAAACTTTACTCAAGTCGGAGCTACTGTACAATCTTTGGCGGCAACGGGAACCAGCTTGCTAGTACTTTACAATAGTAGCTTTGGAGGGGATGTCGTTTTTTCTTCTCCTAGAATATCAACAAGAGGTACAATTTATTCAGGAACAGCTTCTTTAATAAAAAATGGAGCAACAGATGATAATTCAGCTGGAGGTAATTCGTTCACTGGGGATGTAATTTTAAATAATTCTGGGAGCGGCTACATTCGCATGGGAGATGGGAGTCCTGATACTTTTGCGGCAAATGTATCGATTAGTAAGACTGGAAGCGATCATGTCTACTTAGCCTACAATAGTGCAGGGAACACTATAGGAGGAAATTTAACAGCCAGTAATTCAGGTTCAATAGTTGGTAACTTATATTTTAGTAATAGCAGTAGTTCTTCGCTTCTAGTAACAGGAAATACTGTAATTACCAATAATGGTTCGGGTACCACTTCTCAAGTTTTTTTAGGCTATAATGGAGACATTACATTTAATGGAACAGTCACCTTAAATAATTCGAGTACAGCAACTAATTCTCAAATTTATTGTAATTACGATAATAATAGTACGAACATATACAATGGTAATATTATTATTAGCAATTCAAATGCAAGTAGCGATGGTGTCCTTTTTGGTAACTCTGAAGGCAGTAGTACTCTAGCTGCCGGACAAACGATAAGCATAGGAGGGGCAGGCTTTATTGCGAGTAACCTTTATTTGAGAAACTTTACCCAGACTGGAGCTACAGCACAGTTTTTGGCGCTAACAGGAACAACTTTGTTAACTCTTTATAACAGTAGCTTTGGAGGAGACGTTGTTTTTTCTTCTCCTAGAATTAATACTCGTGGTACAACGTATTCTGGAACGGGCGCTTTAACCAAAAATGGTGCTTCAGATGATGCTTCTATAGGAGGTAATTCTTTTACTGGTAACGTGGTAATGACAAATACTGGGAGTGGATATTTTATGATGGGAAATGGGAGTCCGGATACTTTTACAGCAGACTTGGATATCTTAAATACGGGTTCTCGTCATTGCTATATTGCCTATAATAGTGCAGGGAACACTATAGGAGGAAATCTTACTGTAACGAATTCTGGAACGGGGACTAGTCATATTTATTTAAGCGATCAAACTGCTTCTACATTAAATGTTAGCGGAACTACTTCTTTAACAAATAGTGGATCTGGGACAGATAGCCGCGTTTACCTTGGGAATAGAGGGGATGTTAGCTTAGGTAGTACTCTAAATTTGACAAATTCTTATACTGGAACCTTAGGGATTATTTATGTAGCAAGCAATACTAATTCTATTGTTGCAGTAACAGGGGCAACAACTGTGTTAAATAATGGGACAGGAGGAGATTGTAGAACATATTTAGGCAATAGTGGCGATGTTACTTTTGGAGATGATTTAAGCATTATTAATTCAGTTAGTGGTGCAAGTGGACAAGTATATATTGGGATTAATAGTAGCTCTTCTACTAGTATTGCCGGTAATACGACTGTAAGTAATAGTGGTGCAGGAACTACAAAACGAGTTTATTTAGGAAGTGACGGAGATGTTACTTTTGATGGAACGCTAACCATTGATAATTCTAGTTCAGCCACCAACTCTCAAGTTTATTGCAACAATGATAACAATAGTGTAAATGTTTACAACGGTAACATTAGTATTACTAATTCGAATGCTAGTGGGGATGGCGTCTTGTTTGGAAGCAGTGAAGGAACTGGAACCTTGGCAGCAGGTCAAACTGTTACTATTGGAGGAGCTGGTTTTGCTTCAGGAGCTCTTTCTTTTAGAAATTTTACTCAGGTAGGGCCAACAGTACAAAATTTAGCTCCTACTGGAACAACAACAATGACGCTTTATGATTGCAACTGGGGAGGAGATATTATTTTTTCTTCTCCACGAATTACAACACGAGGCACTGTTTATTCTGGAACGAGTTCTTTAACTAAAAATGGAACTACTGATGATAACTCTTCTGGAGGAAATATCTTTAGTGGAAACGCAATAATAAACAACAGTGGGACCGGTTATATTCGCATGGGAGTGACGAGCCCTGATGTTTTTGGAGCCGATTTAACAATGACAAATACTGGCAGCCGACACATGTACTTAGGCTATAGTAGTATTGGTAATACAGTTGCAGGAAATTTATCAGTAACAAATTCAGGAACAGGAACGAGTTACATTTATTTAAGTGATCAAACTGCTTCATCACTAAGTGTAACAGGAACAACTAGTATTACCAATAATGGAACAGGAGGGGATTGTAGAGTTTATTTGGCGAGTAGTGGAGATATAATTTTAGGAAATAGTTTGTCAATAATAAACGCCGCAAGTGGAGCAATAGGAGAGGTTCAACTTGCTAGTGGGACTAATTCTAGCTTAAGTATTGTAGGAAGTACTACAGTAACTAATAGTGGTACAGGAACAACGAAGCGTGTTTATTTAGGAAATAATGGAGACATTACATTTAATGGAAGCTTAAGTATTGATAATTCTAGTTCCGCTACAAATTCTCAAGTATATAGTAACAATAATTCTAATGGTGTAAATAATTATAATGGAAATATTACTGTAAGCAATTCAAATGTAAATGGAGATGGAGTGTTGTTTGGAAGCGCAGGGGGAAGCGGAACTTTAGCTGCAGGCCTGACAGTTAGCATTAGTGGAGCAGGGTTTGTGGCTGGGAGTCTTTATTTTAGAAATTTTATTCA
>JAESST010000220.1 GCA_016763995.1 Flavobacteriales bacterium
CCTCCTTCAAATATTACCCCAAGGTATTTCCCTTCAGTTGTTTGTTTAGGATCGTAAGTATCAAATATTTTTATCTTAGGATCTCCATTCTCTTCTGTACCCAACAGTTTATTAAGATGTTCAGGCAGATAGTAAGCAAACTCTGCATGAACTCCTACTTGCTTTTTACCGAGCTTTAAGGTCAAGTTCCCTACTTTCAGTAAAGACTTTCCTGTTTCAAATGGAGGAACTCCAGCATTGGGTTCATCGCCACCAAGCCCCGGTAAGGTGATGCTCGGAATCGGAATGCTTAGCAGGTCATTTTTAAGAGCGATCTCGGCTTTATCCTTATCAATAATTAATTGAACTTCAATTCCTTTTTCTGGTAAATAGCCCTTAATTTGTTGAATAAGCTTGGTGAATTTTAAGAAGAAATTAGCATTGAATGACCAACCATCAGAAGCTTTATGTGAAAGTTCAATTTCCGTCAGCCTAAATTCCATTTCAGACCATGTTATTCCTCCATCTTTAAACTCATAGGGAATCAATAAAGGAATTCCTTTAATGCTTCCGCTCCCTGCATCAGACTTGAATTTCATGCCAAACTTTTTGGTAGAATTACTTGCACTTATGGAGAACTGCCCAGCAATGTCTATCATCCATTCTGGATCTTCTTCATTAGAGGTATTCAACAATTTTAATGCGCCTTTGGTCGTAAAGTCCCAATCGTAACCTTTGTCCGTTTTCTCTATGTTAATGGTGAAACCTTTATTTTCAATTCGTCCTAAATCTCCAAAGCTTAAAAAGTTATCGGTTTCAACTTCTAAACTCAGCGACTTTTTTCCTGTATTGAGCGAAACGGAAAGCTTTTTAATTCCCAAATGAAGCACATCTGCAGGAATGGGAAACTCTGCTGGTAAAATATCTTGAATGGTCCAATCTTCTTTAAAATCGAGTGAACCTTCAAACAGCCATCCTTTGTCAGAATATTGAGCGGAAACGATAACTTCTGCTTTCTCACTGAGATTAAACAGTCCATTTAAACGCAAGCTTTTACTATCTGTTTTTGTTTTTTTATAATCGAACTTAAAGCCAAGCTGCTCTATTGTTACATCTACCAAGCCAAGCGGAATAGTCAAGTCGCTTTCTATGTTACTTTCAAAGCCAAAACTAGTCCCAGACTTATCGTAAGCTCCTTTTATACCTAAGGTAGAGCATTCTATTGCTGGCAAGGAAAGGTCTTCTGAAACCAACTGCTTTACAAATTCTGTTACGTCGATGTAAGAATGCTTGCCCAAGCCACAATTGAAATAGAAAGACTTGACGGTACTTAAAGCAAGAGAACTATCAATAGAGCCTGAAATTACAGCAGATTCAAGGAGTAATTGACCGGATGCTTCTGCGTCTAGTCGAACATTTTCAGAGAAAGGCTCGGAGACCAAAAAATTGAGATTAATGTTTCCCAATTGCATCACATCCTGAATTACAGTAAACTTCTCGTCTTTTAAAATTCCCAATTGAGCTGAAATACTATCTACCCGCAAAGGACTTAGATTCAAGTCTAAATTGATTGTTTCCAATGCTACGGCATCTGTTCCAGGTAATCCTTCAGGAATCCACGCATCTAAATCTTGCCCCGACAATAAGGTAGAAAAGGAATTCAACGCATAGCGAGAGAAAGCAGTTAATTCACTTCTAAAAGACAGATAGCTTGGTGCATTATTAGTAACGATGGTGTACACTGGAATCGCCGGCATCTCGCTATCCTTCACTTTTAGCAGACCAAAGAGCCTGCTGAAAGAACTTGTCGTAAAGTCAATCTCTTTCTCTTCATTTTCGCTAGCTGCAAAAAGGGTAATTTGATCAAAGGAGATAGGAATGGAAACCGGTCCTATATTATTTTCTACCAGCTCTGTTTTTAATAACATGCGGGGAACATCTCCTATCAATTGAATGGGACCTGAACAATCCAACTCCTTCCCCGAAATAAACTCTACGATCCAATCCCACGATTCGCCTAAAGATAGGCGCCCTTTAAAGCTTAAGCCGTTTTTTATGCGATCATCAAATTCTTCATCATAAGTGGAATTTGCATATTGTTCTTGCAGCTTTTCCAAAGGAGCATAATCGCTTTCATCATAATCGGAACGTAAGCTGAACTCCGGATTTTTGAATGGAATTTTACCTGGAGTACTTTCTTGTAAGCTTTCAAAGCTATTTCCCAAGTAATAAGTTTCCGTCTTGTTCGTAATGATTAAAGTTGCCTGTGCTATGGATGAAGCATCTAATCGAAATTCAATTTTTGCAGTACAGTTTGCCAATTTAAGAAACTCATTGGGTATAATACCTACTTCAATATGCACTGATTTTCCTTGCTTTATAGGCTCAGAGCATTCTTTTAAGCTGATGAATTCGCTCTTTAAAAAGTTTGAAACTAGCTTTTCAATGGCAGCAGACTTTAAGAGGCTAGTATCAAGATGAAAGTCTTTTGTTTCTTCGTTCCATGCTTGGTGAATAATTTTAAAAAGTTCTGAAAAGTTAAGGCTAGACATAGTAGTGTTCTTTAGTAGTTGGAGTAAAGTAGAATTAGACTTTGATTGTTACTGGTAAATGATCGCTAATGAGCCGTGTAAGCAGCAATGATTCATACCATTCTAATTCATTCCTTCCTGATATACTTAGCTCAGCAAAACGATAAAATTGGCGAGTACAGTGAGCAAGAATGCCATTTATCTCTTTCATTAATTTCTTAAACATCTGCTCATTAGTACACAGTTTTTTAAGCGCATCTACTGAATCCTTATCAATTCTATTGAACTTAATTTCAGCTTTGATAATCACATCAATCATTTTAGATTGTCGCTTTTTTGCAGGAATGTTCTTTTCTATCCATGTGTATATACTATCGCGAGCTAAATTGTTCATTTCACCAGGGCTTATCAGATGTGTGTCATTGATCATGGTTTTATAAACATTCTTGTCAGATTTTATCCATGCAGGAATGTCTATTACTTCTTCGTTTACAGGATTTAAAACACTTGGGATTATTAAAAAATTATCAAAACAATAAGATCTTAAGTCATAAGAATTAGCATACTTTCTACTGCCTTGATAGCCTTTTAGGTGTGTTAATCTGTTCATATATACTACATAGTTAGATTGATTAGCCATTTCATCATAGTATATTTTCTCTTTGGGTTTACCGAGGTAATCAACGTTGAAATCACCCGTAAAAATCATAGCTCCGGTATCTACCAAATTCCCATTAATAGATACGTCAATTGGAGCTTCAAGCACATCATGAACGTCATAGATATGTAAGTTATGGCCTGCTTGAGCTAAATTTGCCGCATTGTGTATGCTGACAATAAAGAGGTAAGAGCTATCTGGAAGCCTAAATGCACCAAAACAACAAGAGCGCCCATACCATGAATTTGAATAGTCTTCCATAAGGGGAAAGAAGTCGGATTTTTTATTGTCGCTTGTTGCCTTCGCATTATAAGTAGTAGA
>JAESST010000221.1 GCA_016763995.1 Flavobacteriales bacterium
TGAATAAGCCTGCTCTATTAAGTCAATTAACACCTATTAACATTTTCCTCCTCATTTATATAACTTATTTATTATCAATAAATTAAACATATTTTCTCCATCTATGAAAGTAACAACTTCTTCAGAATTGGAGTGATGTTATAATTTATTGTACAACATAGCATAAAAACAATTCTTTGTTGGCTAAATATGACCATTCGTCGATTTTTGACTGAATTAAATTTTTATATCTCTATATTGCTACGGAATTTTAAATTTTTCTACTACCACATTAATCAAATAGATGAAATTAGAAACAAAAAATAATCGCAGAACGGTTATCTCACTTTCCGCAATTCTTGTCTTAGCGGTTTCCTTTATAATTTCTAGTATCATACTTATTCAAAAAGTAAATTTAGCACAAGAAAAAGTTAAATATCCAGTAAAGAGCATTAGCACTGCAAACCTAATTCAGATGAACGTTCTTAAAATACGTCAACAACTGAGCGATACCAATTATGTTTCTAAAGCTTTAATCAATCAAACAATTAATTCTTCTAAAGAGTATAAAGAACTAAAAATAGTTCAGAATTTATCGGAAAATGCCAATAAACTTGGACAAGGAAAACTCAGCTTCATTGAATCGACTATTTTTCAACAAAAATTATTTGCAGTAGAGAGCATTTGCGATGAGTTTATCTCTAAATCTAGAACTGGACTTAAAATAACCTCTGATCGATTAAATAATTATTGGAATTACACATATTCTACCTTAATCGTTGCATGCATACTAATGATTATTCTAGTTCTAATTTCTCTTGATGTATGGAAGACAAAGAAGCTTCTCATAGAACAGAAATCAAAGATTAAATTCATTTTCAATAATTCTATTAATATCATTATCAGCAGCGATGTAGATGGCAATATCACAGAATTCAATCCAGCTGCTCAAGAAAAGTTTGGTTATACTTTAGACGAAAGTAAAAGCTTAGATTTTAAAGAATTGTATCACAATCAAGAAAATTGTCAAAAGGTAGCCAAAACATTAAAAGAAAAAGGAGTATTTACAGGAGAAATAATCAATAAACACAAGAACGGGGACCTCTTTATTAGCTACCTTTCAGCTAATCAAATCTACAGCCAAGATGGAGAGTTGATTGGTACCATGGGTATTTCTAGAGACATTACAGATCAAAAAGAAAAAGAACAAGAATTTCAAAACATCATCAATAATGCACAAGACATTATATATACTTCAGACACTGATGGAAAATTCACATTTATAAACAGCTCAGGTAGCTCCATTATGGGCTACGATAATCATGAATTAGTTAATAATTATTTCATAGAACTAGTTCACCCTAATGAAGTTGACAAAGTTCGAAAATTCTACACCAACCAATTAAGAAAAAAAGTCAAACGTTCTTATTTGGAGTTCAAAGGAATTACAAAAGAGAAAAAAACAATTTGGTTAGGTCAAAACATTACTTCTCTCTTCTCCCCTACGGATCCTGACAAAATTATTGGTTTTCAGGGAGTTGTTCGCAATATCAGTAAAAGAAAAGAAGCCGAGAGTATGCTTCAGAAAAGCGAAGAGAGTTTCCGAATTATTGTAAACACAATAAATGACTTGTTCTATTTATTCGACTTTAGAACAGATCAATTTGAGTACATCAGCCCTAACACAGAAGAGGTATTAGGCATTCCTCAAAAATTCTTCTATTCAGGAAATTCCTTTTTCTCAGAATATGTACACAAAGATGATATGAAAGTTGTTATGAAAGCCGAAGCTCAACTTTTAAGGGGAGAGTCTTACAACATAGAGTACAGAATAGTTGCCAACGGAAGAACCAGATGGATTCATGATAGAGCTTTTCCAATTGTAAATGACCAAGGTCGAGTAATTAGCTATTCAGGAGTTAGTAGAGATATTACTGAGGTTAAATCTGCAAACCTAATTATTGAACAACAAAACGAAGAAATTAACCAAAGTATAACTTACGCCAAGAATATTCAAGATAGCACACTATTAACCACAGACGAGATTTATTCTCTTTACCCTGAATGCTTCGTATTTTTTAACCCAAGAGATGTCTTAAGTGGAGATTTCTACGTTTTAGATAAATTTAAAACAGTAGAATTTGGAGAGCTAACTGCTTTTGTTGTTGCCGACTGTACAGGTCATGGTGTACCTGGAGGTATGTTAAGTTTTTTATGTAATAGCCTTATTCGTGAAGCATTTGCTTATCCTAATGTTAACAGTACAGCAGAAGTGTTAGACTTTGTAAGAGGTAAGCTAGCAGAACTATTCCGCTCCAATAACGATAAACATATTCATGATGGAATGGATATTTCTTTATGTGCTATGACAGAAGACAAGTCTACCCTCTACTTCTCAGGTGCAAACTTGCCTGTAATTATTATTAGAAATGGTGATGTATTTGAAATTAAAGGAGATCGTCAACATGTAGGATATAGTAGAAAGAACAGCGAATACACCACTCAAATTATCGACATCCAAAAAGAGGATATGATCTTCTTGTATTCAGATGGATATCAAGATCAATTTGGTGGAGTTAATGGCAAGAAATTCATGAAAAAAAGGCTAAGAGAATTACTTATTAAAATTCACACAAAACCTTTAGAAGAACAGTACAATCTTCTGAAGTTAGAATTTCACAATTGGAAAGGAGAACATCACCAAGTCGATGATATCTGCATAATGGGAATAAAGGTATAAATTAGTCTTTCTGAAATTTTAAGCTAAGACCCGTTTCAGTCAGAGTAACAATATAAGAACCTCTAGCAATATCTTTTACAGCTATTCTTTTAGAAGCACTTAACGCTCCTTTCTGTACCAATCTTCCGTTCACATCAAAAATTTTATACGTTTCATTTCTTTCACAAAATTCGCAATTGATGTGAATGTAGTTTTTTGCAGGGTTCGGCGATAATTGTGCGACTTGGCTCATCATTACTTCGTCAATACCAACGCTACCTGGATACTCAACTATAAAGTATAGATTATTGCTCTCATCCACATCGTTCCATTGTCCTGCAGTTCCAAATGGCCAAGAACTCAAAGCAAGTCCCAACGCATCTTGATTTTGAAAATTATCTGGCTCATTTCCCCAGTTATTATACAATCCACCAACAACAGAACCTGTTCTTGCTCCCATCCAAAATTGACCAGTTGCGATTCCATAGTTATCCCAAACCCAAGTTCCTTCTATTCCTCTGTCGTTTCCTCCTAACCATACATATGCAGCTCCACCCCCATCAGGAGCAGTTGTACTCGAATTTAAAATACTTGAACGGTTTAAAAATGCAAAAATACTGTCTTGTTCTAATTGACTTTCTACTACTGCTAAACGGCCACTAAATTGAACAGCACATGCTCTTGCCGCAGGCCATGTTTTAGCCTCTTTTACAATTCCAAAAGTTTTGGTTCCAATAGAATATGCGAGTACATTATTAGGATTCACAATGCATTGAGATTTGGCACCAAAAGAAAATACAAGGATAGTAATTAGGGTTAAGGTTTGCTTTTTCATAGGATTAATTTATTTGATTAAAATTAATCTAAAATATAGATAGTAAAATGACGGCTTCACGACTCTCCCTTAAACAGTCTTTACAATGTTCTTTTGAAATAGTTCATCTAGTAAACTATTAATTTTCAACCCTCTTTTCTAGTTTTGTAATCGTTCTTCCAGTTCTTTTAGCTTTTCATCTTGTTAGAGAATTTAAAGTGTCAATTCTTCCCTTTTTTCACATGTTAGCACTTTATTAAAAGAATCAAACTCCAATCTCATAATTAAAATCACTTAGTTTAAGTACCATAATTTTAACGCTTTTTGAGGCCTATAAACCTACTCTTCTACTTTAAACTGAAGTTCAAATAACTTTTTATAATGCCCATTCATACTTAACAATTCTTGATGCGTGCCTTGCTCAATGATTCGTCCCTCCTCTAATACAATTATTTTATCAGCTTTTTGGATGGTAGACAGACGGTGTGCAATCACTATAGAAGTTCGACCTTCTGTTAAGACATCCGTTGCTTTTTGAATTAGAATTTCTGATTCAGTATCGATGGAAGACGTGGCTTCATCTAAAATTAAAATACTTGGATGATGAACATAAGCACGAATAAAAGAAATCAACTGGCGTTGCCCCACAGAAAGCACCCCTCCTCTTTCTCTCACATTATAGTGATATGCTCCTGGTAGTTTCGAAATAAAATCATGAGCTCCCACTTTTTTAGAGGCTTCTACCACTTCATCTTCTGTTATGTCTGTACTATTTAGTGTAATGTTATTTAGAATAGAATCAGAAAACAAGAATACATCCTGCAATACAACAGCCATATTTTGGCGTAAATTCTCTAGCTTGTATTCTTCAATATCTGTCCCATCTACAAATATTTGACCTTTCTGATATTCGTAAAATCTACCTAAAAGGTTAATGGTTGATGTTTTTCCTGATCCTGTGGCACCAACAAATGCAATCGTTTCCCCTGGCTTAGCAGTAAATGAAATATCCTTTAAAACATAATCATCATCCACATAAGCAAACGAAACATTTTTAAACTCAATCGAACCTTCCAGCTTTTCTTTTACAATGATGCCTTTGTTTTCAATTGCAGCTTCTGTATCTAATACTTTAAACACCCTTTCAGAACTGACCATTCCCAACTGTAACGTGTTAAAGCGATCTGCTAACTGGCGAATAGGACGGTACAACATATGAATATAGAGGATAAAGGCAATTAAATCGCCCATGCTTGTCAGTCCGCCTAGACCTTCAGACCCAGCCAAAACACTTTTTGTTCCCCACCAAACCAATAAACCAAGCGAAGAAGCTGAAAGCATTTCTACCACGGGAAAGAAAATAGAATATGCCCAAACTGTTCTAACATGAGCATCTTTGTGCAAGCTATTAATTTGCTCAAATTCAGAAAACTCCACTTTTTCACGGTTGAAAATTTGTATGATTTTCATTCCGGTCACACGTTCTTGAACAAATGCATTTAAGCCCGAAACCTGACTTCTTACATCTTGAAATGCCTTTTTAATTACTTTCTTAAAAATAGTAGTTGCAAAAATTAAAATAGGGATTGGGACTAAACTAATCAATGTTAATAGCCAATTCGTTGAGAACATAACAACAACAACTGCAATTAATTTTAATATATCACCGAGAATTATTAAAACCCCCTGAGCAAAGATGTTTGAAATAGTCTCTATATCAGAAACGTTTCTTGTAACTAAGGTTCCAATAGCTGTACGGTCAAAATATTTTAACTTAAAAGAGGTTACATGTTCGTAAAGCTGAACTCTTATGTCTTTAATAATATTTTGTCCTAACCAGTTTGCCAAATAAGCCTGATAAAACTGAATTATTGCTTCAAAAATCATTACTCCAATCAACAATAAAGTAATGTTCAAGACTCCATCCACATCTCCTACTTTTACCTTATCATCAATCATGTATTGAATCAAATAAGGTCGAAGTGGTGCTAAAACCGCCAATAAAACAACGAGCAAAGCTGTAAAGTAAAACACCTTACGATAAGGTTTTACGTATCTAAAAACACGTTGAAAAAGTTTTACATCCCATGCCTTCCCACTCACTTTACTCATGCTGCAAATTTATCTAAATAAAGCCCTCACCGGGGTATTCAATATCGACTAAAAACAAGCCCTTTGCAGGAACTGAAACTCCTGCATTCGACCGATCTTTACTATCTATTAATACAGGAATACTCTCTAGTGTTCTCTTTCCTTCGCCAACTTCTAACAATGTTCCAACAATTGCTCTCACCATATTTCTTAAAAACCGATTGGCTCTAATCTCAAATATATAGGTCCCATCTTTCTCAAACCACTCTGCTTTTTGAAGATCACAATTGTTTGTGAATGTCTGTGTTTTCGATTTTGAGAAGCAAGAAAAATCTCTCTCACCCAGCATCAACCTTGCTGCTTCGTTCATCTTTTCGAGCTCTATTTTTTTCGAATAACGGTGAGTTATCTCTTCTTGAAAAGGATTCTTATCAGCAGAAATGCTATACCGATAAGTTCTGCTTTTTGCAGCAAATCGAGCATGAAAATCAAGTGTCACCTCCTTTAAATCATAAATTGAAATACTTTCACTTAAAATGTTGTTTAAGTGAAACATAAACTTATCTCTGACGATATTTTTGTCATGCTCAAAATGAGCTACCATACAACTTGCGTGCACTCCTGCATCAGTCCTACCTGCTGCAGTAAGTGCTATTTTTTTTTGCAACAAAATCGCAATAGCTTGCTCAACTTCTTCTTGCACGCTTATTCCATTTGGTTGTATCTGCCAACCATGATATTTTGTCCCTTTAAACTTGAGATATAAAAAGTATCGCTTCTCCATAACCGAATCACAAATTTATCGAAGTGTATTTTATTAAAGCGTATGACTTTTCAATTAAATAATCATCATTTCAACAAAGCATTTGCTTTATTTTTTTCAACGTCGTATTAACATGATTTTGTTCAAAAAAGAAGGTAAAATAACGAAGTAAAACTTCTCAATTACTGTACTTTTAGAAAGTCGACGAGATTATTTTATTTCAGAACATTAAATCGATTGATCAACTCATTACCCATTACTTACGGGTAATATTGGCTAGTCTGATTTTTATTCATGAATGATTTGAATCGCCGTAAAGGATACAAAAACAACTTTTCTGCCGAATTTATTCTCGCAGCTTATGGTTTGAGCAGCTGGAGGTGTTAAAAAGTATTCTGAAATAACGCAGTTAATAGACAGTAGAACTATGGGGAAAATTATATCAGTAGCAAATCAAAGAGGAGGAGTTGGAAAAACAA
>JAESST010000222.1 GCA_016763995.1 Flavobacteriales bacterium
AGAAGCACAAATGTTTCGATATAGTAGTACACAATGTCGGCGGAACTCTTGGAGTAAAAGACACTCTATCTCCAATGGAAAAGTGGTACGAGGTATGGAGATTTAATGCCGGAATAGCAATCGAAATGAATGCTTTAGATACAACGAAATTAAAAAAGTGGATTGAGTATTTTAGAAAATAAAAAGCGAATCCTAATAATTAAAACAAGTCAGTAAATACTATGCATTACACCTTGCACGCTTTTGCATCTCTCTAAACGAAATTTATTTTTGATTAAATAGACATTGATACGACGATATTACTTGTGGCTTCTGTTAAAAGACGTAGTTTGGGGATTAGTTGTTAAATTATTAAATAAATAATTATTATGAAACGAGTATTAGTATTAGGAACTGGGTACGTAGTTAAACCTTTAGTCGACTATTTTATTGATAAATGTAAATATGAAGTACTGGTTGCAAGTAGAGATAACAATCATTCAGGATTAATCACTGCAGGAAGAACATTGGGTAAGAGAGTACTATGGAATGCGACACCTCCCTACGATGAGCTTAATGATATGGTTAAAAATGTGGATTTAGTTGTAAGCATGATCCCCCCGAGTATGCATGTGATAGTTGCAAAAGCATGTATTAAGCATAAAGTAAATATGGTGACAACCTCTTATGTAAGTCCTGAAATGAAAGCATTAGATTCTGAAGCTAAAGCAGCTGGGATTGTTATATTAAATGAGATAGGAGAAGATCCTGGGATAGACCACATGGGTGCTATGCAAATGATAAATCTCATTAGAAGTGAAGGAGGAGTATTAAAGTCTTTTGCTTCATATGGTTCAGGAATTCCATCTTTTGAACACAATAACAATCCTTTTGGATATAAGTTTTCATGGAGTCCAAGAGGCTTAATCCATGCTGGAAAAACGCCAGCAGTATATATTAAAGATGGCAAAGACGTAAAGGTATCAGGAGAAAATTTAATGCTCAGTAGCTGGCTTGTTGATGTGGATGGCTTAGGCACTTTTGAGACTTATCCTAATAGGGATAGTAGAAATTATTTAGATGATTATGGCATACAGGGTATTTCAGGATTTTATAGAGGTTTACTGAGGCATCCCGGCTATTGTAATTCCATTCAAAGCCTCAAAGATTTAAACCTGTTAGATGATACTGATAGTCATAATTTTGAAGGAATGACCTATAAACAGTTTATAACTGTATTAGTTAATGCAAAAGAAAATAGTGATATAAAACAAGAAGTTGCAGACAAGTTGAAATTACATATCTCGTCAGATATTATGAAACAGTTACAGTGGCTTGGACTATTCGATGACACATTGATTCCTATTAGTAAAGGCAGCAAAGCAGATTTGCTATTAGATTTGATGCAAAAGAAATTGTGTTATAAAGAACACGAAAGGGATATGATTATTGTTCATAACGAAGCCTTTATAGAGTTTGATAATCGCATGGAAAAAAGAGTTGCAACAATGAAAGTGGAAGGAAGACCTTTTGGACACTCTGCTATGGCAAGGGCAGTTTCATTGCCTGCAGCCATTGCCTCTCGATTGATTCTTGAAGGCACTATTAGGTCAAAAGGTATTCTAAAGCCAATAACGGAAGAAATATACAAACCGGTATTAGCTGAGCTAGCTGAAAATGGTTACAAATTCGAATTTAAAACACAAGTAATTTAATAAAACATACACCCAACATCATCTATATTTATAGGGATGTTGGGTGTATTTGAAACAATAATGCAATTAATAAACTCTACCAAAACATAGATTGGGCCTTGTGCAATATTAAAAAATGACTAGAATTAAGACATACATTCTAAACATGAAAATATTAATCATGTTATCAGTATTACCTTTCTTGCTGACAGCATGCATACATACAAATAAAAAGTCAGGCCAAGAACAACAAAGGACTTACTCGCAACCAACTAACATTGCGACAAATTTGCACCGCATTTCGGAGCTCACTCCCGAGCAACAATCTGCTTTTAATGCATTAAATGAATTACAAATAAGCACGGACGAAATGAATCGTCTTTATTCCACTTTTGCAGGAATTGTTCAAGCTTGTTATCCTCCAGACACTAGTTTGACAATTTCACAATCAGAGTTACTGATTGCTATGAATAAATTTGTGACAAGTAATTGTAAAAACCTTACTGTTAAGAAACGTTATGAGCTTACTACAACTGCAGTTTTAGCTCAAGAGCAATATACCTTATTAATCTGTCTAGACAACTTGTCTAATGTAGATTATGAAAACGGTGCTCCCACGACGGGAACATGGATCATAGCAAGCGTTCTTGGTTTGAGAGATGTGATAATTGTATGGTGACGTATGAAAAAAGAATTTAAAAACATTGCATAACAAAGAACTGTGCAAAAATCCAAATAGAATCTCAAACTCACGCGATTTTTAATGCCCGCACATCTAGCCTACTCACAAAATCAGTTAATGGGTAGCTTTACGAGGTATTACAATTTATAATAGAAATAAACACTATTGCGTTTAGCCAATTGTTAGCCACAATTAGAATGAAGAAAAAAACAAGAATTATCGTATTGATTACTATTGGAGTTTTAGTCTCTTTATTTTTCTATGGAAAACATAATTTCGAAAATGATAAACAAACGTTATTAGTTTTAAAGTCAAAAGCAGGAAATGGAGAAATAAAATATTCTTTAGACGAAATGGAAGAAATAAATAGTTTTTCAAATCCACTAATAAACTTTGCTTATCAAAAATGGAAGAAAAAAATATATGCTCGTTTTATTACAGATGAAGAGATAATCAAAAACACTTCTGACAATAAAATCATTAATGACATTTCAGCTATTTATCGTGAATATTGGAGAGCTGAGCTCTTAAAAGAAAATCCTGATAACAGAACAGACTCGCTACTTTATAAAAATATCTCAAAGTATATATTATCAAATCAATTAACCAAGATTACAAAGGATAGTTTAGAGCGTACAATTAAAAATGATTCTGAACTCAAAAGAATAATTGAAGAAGAAGGTTTTAAGTCAAGGTTTCTATATCGAAATGGATTTCAAGACCTTGTAATATGGAATAAAGAATCTAGTAAAAACTTTAAAATAATTTTACCAAAAGATACAATTAACACCTCCGTTATATTTATAGAAAATTATAATTTAAATGGGTATGACTATTACGCCTCATTTGGTTCTGCCCAAGCCGGAGGATGGGCTGTTAAAGAATCTGCTACTTTGTATTGCAACAAAGGAGTATACAATTTAGCTTCTGAAGAATTTGAAATATCTTATCTAAAACACGAAAGTTTACATTTTACTGACCTGAATAAATACCCAAATTTAAGTTCGACTGATTTGGAATATCGAGCCAAAATAGTTGAACTTATGTATTGTACCGAAAAAACTATAACGAAGAGAATAGCACATTTTTTAAATGTAGCTGACTCTACCAACAGGAATCATTCTCACCCTTATGCTAATTACATTTTAATGAAAAATTTATCTAAATTATTATTTAACTCAGAGTATGAATCTGACTACAATAAATGGAAACAATTACCTGTAGAAAAAATTAATAGTACTGCAACTACATTGTACAATATGAGTGAAAACACTTTGAGAAAAGATAGAAATCTGTCTGAAATAATATAAAAACACTTCAGATGTCAAAACCTAAAGCCAAATGTTAACCACAAGCTAAAAAACAACCGTACAAAAATTGAACATTATCGATACAACTGAAAATATTCTTGCACATTTTGAAAAGTTCATTAAACTCTCAGAAAAACTAAAATCTGAACTATCACAACGAATTAAACCGATAGAATTCAAAAAAGGAGAACTTGTATTTGATGCAAAGCATATATGTACAAAAAGTTATTTCATAATAAAAGGAATACTTCGAACCTACTTTATTAAAAATGGAAAAGAAATAAGCGAATATTTTTGCGGGGCAGATGAGTGGGTAAATTCTCCAAAAAGCTTTATGCAAAGAGAAAAAGACATCTATTACATAGATGCAATTGAATATACCGAAGCATATTTTATACACGTAAACGACCTTGTATATCTTTTTGATAATTTCCCAGAAATGGAACGTTATGCTCGCTTATCAATGGGTACAGTTTTTGGTCATTTTATGGAACGTATAAACTCTATGCGGTTTACATCTGCCAAAGAAAAATATGTCCATTTTCAAAAAACTTATTCTACCATTTATCATCGTATTCCTTTGGGTATGGTTGCTTCTTATTTAGGTATAACTCAAGAAACATTAAGTAGAATAAGGGCTGAAAAGTAATAATTTGATATAGGTCAAATTATTTCATATTTGATCTTATTACTTTTGTTATATTACATATCTTTATTATGAAAAAAAGAATAAAAAGAATTTTACTAATAATTCTCCTAACTTTTATAGCAGGAATTATCTACATTTTTACTTATGTGCCATCACTTCCAAAAGAAAGCGGAGTTGTTGAAACCATATTATATTTAGGGAATTCAGACAATCAACCATTGATTGTAACTTTTGGTGGTGCAGAAGGTGGAATTGATTGGCACCGAAATCATATGAAAGGTAAAAGAGACAGTCTTATTCAAAAAGGCTATGCGATTTTAGCAATCGGGTACTTCAATGCAGTCGGAACACCGAGAAATCTCGACAGAATCTCATTAGATGCAATTTCTGATACTATAATGAAGATCGCCAAAAAAAATAAAATTGATGAATCAAAAATAGCTCTGATTGGAGGTTCTAAAGGAGGCGAGTTAATTCTAAATTTAGCAAGTAGATATAATCAATACAAAGCAGTCATTGCTTTATCTACATCAAATGTGACTTTTCCTGCAATTACCTGGACTTCAAACACATCTTCTTGGACTTACGAAGGCAATGAAGTAGCTTATGTACCCGCACCATTAAAAACAATTTCACCTGCATTGAAAGGAGACCTTTATACCGCTTTTACTATGATGCTTGAAGATACTATTGCAGTAAAGAATGCAGAAATTCAAGTGGAAAATATCAATGGTCCTATTTTAATACTTTCAGGAAAAAAAGATGACCAATGGCCATCAACATTTATGTCAAACCAAATAATCGAAAGGTTAAAAAGGAAAAAATTTAAACATTTTAACGAGCATATCATATTGGATGGTGGACATATAGAACCATTGAAACGTTTTGATTTAGTATATGATTTTTTAGAAAAACATTTTCCAGCGAAATAAGCAGTGGCTAATCGAGAGGACGGCTCCGACTAAAATTCCCAACTCTTACGTTTTTTAATGCCTGCACATCTACCCTATTACAAAATCAATTAATAAGTAGATTTACAGGGCACTACAATTAATAATAGGAATTAACGCAATTGCGTTTAGCCAATTGTTCACACATATAAAAAAATGAATCGAGAATACATATCAAATACGACAATTAAAATTAATGCACCTGTTTCTAAAGTTTGGAATGCTTTAGTAACACCATCAATAGCAAAAGAATACTTTTTCGGAGCGAATATTGAATCTGATTGGATAGAAAATAGTCCAATTACATTCAACGGAGAATATAACGGGAATGTATATGTGGAAAAAGGAATTTTAATGAATGTAAAACCAAACATTCAATTGCAATACACACATTGGAGTAATCTAGAAGGAATTCCTGATATTCCTGAAAATTATAGAATTTGGACTTTTGATTTGTCAGAATCTGAAAATCAAACTCAACTTTCAATTTCCGAGGACAACATTCCAACGGAAAAAAAGCAAAAACGCTCTGATGAATTTTGGAATGGAGTTTTATCAACAATTAAACAGATAACGGAAAAATAAAAACGTTTAATTTTCTATCTACCGCGCTTTTTAATAACTGCACATCTATTCTACTTACAAAATCAAATAATAAGTAGATTTACTATACAAATAAGATATAATAGAAATAAACGCAATTGCGTTTATCCAATTGTTAGCAACAAGCTGAAAGAAATCAAAATTATCAATGTCGCTTTTTTACAATCATACACCATTCCGATTTTTCATATTTGCAGTCTAAAATATTTAAATATGGAAAAGACAATTATTGCACAATTAAGCATCCAAGTAACAAAAACGGAAGATTTTTTAAAATTAGCCGAAATTATGGTTAATAAGAGCATAGCGGAAAACGGATGCTTAACCTACAAGCTATTAAAAGAAGTCGATAAAGAAAATGATTTTTTTATCTATGAAAAATATAAAAATGAAAAAGTAGTTGAGAATCATATTTCATCTGAACATTTCAAAAGTTTCATAAATTCCGTAATGCCATTATTAACAAAGGAACCTACAATTGAAAATTTTTTTTTCAAGAAATAATTCTTACAAACCAACTATATTTCTATCAAAATATATTGACCGATTTTACACTTTTGAAAAATCGAGTTCTGAGTATTTTGAACTTCCTTCCATTCTTCCAGGAACAGGATTAGAATTAGTGTTTTATTTAGATAAGCCATTATCGGTTAACAAAAAAATGCTTCCAAAATCACATACTGTTTGCCCTAGAAACATCTTGGATTTTGATAACGAAAAAAATGTATCATTCTTATCTGTCAGACTTAAAAGTGGAGCTTTTAGACATTTTACGTCAGTCCCATTTTCGGAATTAAACGACAACTATTTTTCTGTTCAAAATTTATGGAAAGCAAAAGGTAGAAACTTAATGAATAAGCTTGAAAACATTTCAGAGATTCAAAGCAAAATTGAAGAAATCGAATCGTTTTTAATTAATATTTTCAATGAATATCATAAGGTAGAAAACGATAAGTGGGATTTAATTATGGATGAATTATATTACAATTTTGACAGTAATACAATAGAAATGCTATCTCAGAAATCAAATTTAAGTCTTCGGCAGTTTGAAAGAGGCTTTAAGTCTCAATTTGGAATAACAGCTAAAGAATTTCAGAAAATAACGAGATTCCAAGATGTTATGAAGAAAATACTTCTCAATAGAAAACCTGATTATTTAGATATCATTTTAGATAACGGATATTTTGACCAAAGTCATTTTATCAATGAATTTAAGTCGTTGACGAAAAAGACACCCTTGGAATATTTTACAAAAGAAAATTTTGACAGTCATTTTTACCATAAGTCTCTGAATAAAAAGCCAGTTGCCAGTCGAGTAAGCAAGGGGAATTTCACCCCTAACTTCTCACAGAACCGTACGTGAACCTCTCAATTCATACGGCTCTTATTATGTAGTCAGTACTAGGTTAACTGATAACCTAATGCCCAATGATAGAA
>JAESST010000223.1 GCA_016763995.1 Flavobacteriales bacterium
CACTGTCAAAGGTATCTGACCAACCATCCCCATCGGTATCCGTAAATGCGCCATCAACTATTCCATCGCCATCAACATCTACTCCTCCAGCTTCTATGATGTCAGCGATCCCATCACCATCTGAATCGGGGTCATGATGATTAGGAATGCCATCGTTATCGGCATCAAATACATCAGGAATGCCATCGCCATTACTATCCGTATAGTCAGAGATCGTGCCATCTCCTCCATTTCCATCATCGGTTGCATCTGCCCAGTTCTGAATCCCATCGCCATCTTCATCGCCATCAGGATTGTTCGTGCCTCGACCTTCGTTTACATCTAAAATCCCATCATTGTCATCATCAATGTCATCGTAATCTTGGATCCCATCGTTATCTATGTCTCCATCTTCTCGCCAATCTCGCTCTGCTGTCCCTACTTCGTCTAAATTGGGAAAACTACTAGAAGTTTGACCATTATTTGTAATGTTCGTCGTTGAGTTAAAGCCTGCTTGATTGTCAAAATTATCATCTAATCCATCTCCATCACTATCGGTGCCTGCAGGTAAGGTATTCGCTGTCCCATTGTTGTTGGTATCCCAGGCTTCTAAGATATCTAAATCGCCATCGTTATCTGAATCAGGGTCTTTAAAATCGGGTATCCCATCTCCATCCGTATCAACAGGTGAGCCTACTACTTCAAAATTGTCATCAATCCCATCCATATCCGCATCCGCTCCAGCAGGAGATATAGGTGTCGCTGTTGAGCCTTGCCATTCTATATAATCTACGATCCCATCATTATCAGCATCAATATCTAAATAATCAGGTATCCCATCGCCATCGCTATCTACCGAACCGCAATCTCCTACATAAGTAAAATCCCATATCGTGATCCATTGGTTACCAGGAGCGGCAGGGGCACTGGAGCCATTTCCATAAAAAATAACCATGCTATCTATCGGTTCTGAGAAAGCTACGTTTACATTCGCTGTTGCGAGATTATCTGCTGTGCTTACATCTCCTTCTGCTCTATTTGTCGCTACTGTATTATTCGCACTTCCTGTCATAGCAGGAAAAACAACAAAGCCATCATAAAAACCTATTATCGTAATGGAATCTATGTATTGTCCTCCTAATTGATCTACATCAAATATGGTATAGGACAGATCATTAATCGCTTGATCCCATTTAAAGCTTACATCTATACTGTTGACTTGTAGGTTCTGATTCCCATTTAGAAATAATCCTACTGTTCCTCCTGCATTGCCTCCGGTTAAATCAGCATTCGTTTCTCCTGTTACTATCGAGGCTCCATTCGACGCTACAGCTACTGTCATGTTCGTGCCATCCGGCAATGCATAGGTATTCGATGCGTCTCCATTTGTATACGGCATGTTATCCCATTCTGCTACCACAGGAGTTGAAGCTGGACATTTTTCTATTACGTCATAGATCCCATCATTATCATCATCAGCATCTTGGGTGTCTGCTATCCCATCTTGATCGGTATCGGGTGTTAAACAAATGTCTATATCGCCTATAGCAAATTCTGTATTCGCTGTATTTCCACAGCCGGAGCATCTTCTTAAGATTACATGAATCGTGGAGATATCTGAAATACTTTTAAAGTTTACTCCCAATTGATCGTTCGTGCCTGCTGTACTAGTCGCATTACCATCTACTACGCCTGGACCTTCGAGTTCCCATGAGGGAGTACCATTATTTGTTAATTGTGGAACTAATGCAAAGCCGCCAGTAGTTAATCCGTAGATTTCTATTTGTTGACCTCCTGATCCTCCTCCGAGCAATTCAATCACATTATAAACATCAAATGAGATATCTCCTGCTAAGGCCGGAGTAAGGTCATCGTAAGCTCAATCTCTTCGGTTGAGTTTAATCCGCTTGATGAAATGTGCAAGGCATCTGCTCCTCCACTTAATGAATTTGTAATGCCAGGTGTACTAATGCCATTCTCAGTGGTTAAGGTCGCTATTGCTCCACTTACCGTAAAAGAAATATCATTCCCAGAGCCCTGAATATTAGAGGCAGCGAAACTTGTCGCTCCCTGCGCTAACCAATTAAATTGACCTGCACCAGGTGCCGCATCCCAATCTAAACTATAGTTCGTACTAATTGCACTACACGAATTATCGTGTAATACTTGAGCATTTAATCCTAACAGACCAAATACTATCAATAAACTTGTTATCACTAATTTCATAACAAACTGACTATTATATTAATATGTTTTTATACTTTCATTAACTTCAACCCACAATTATAACGTTTTTAAAATTCTTACTCCCTTCCATAAGTTACTTATGTTCTCAACACAGTTTATTGTGTTCTAAGTGACAAATTATTTAAATAAAAAAACCTAAAAATTTCATCCTTCAGGGCTCTTTATCCATCTAGCTATGGTTTATTTAATAATAAAAGGAAGCACTTCTTGATTGTTTTCACTTTTAACTCTCAAATAGTACTCTCCACTTGAAAGATTCAAGTCTCTTAACACCTCTAATTTATAATTCCTCTGCTCTCTATCTAATAATAGTTCTCTTTGATTGATTAGCTTCCCTGATTGTGTCAAAATATCTATCGAACATTTCCCTGCCTCCATCTTTTCTATTTCTAAATAAATTGCTTCGCCATTACTTGGATTCGGATAGAGTTTCATTTTACTCCCATCTTCATAAGAAATATTTACTCCTCCAAAATACACAAGCTCAATATTGAAGCGTTCACTTTCCCCATCGTAATCAGTTTGCTTTAATCTGTAGTAATTATATCCTGTTTTAGGAGATTCATCAAATCTTCGATAATTTAATATTCTGCTTGAATTACCTGCTCCTGCTTCTCTTAAGATCTCTTCAAACACCTTCCCATCTAAAGAGCGTTCTACTGTAAAATAATCGTTATTAATCTCAATGAGTGTGCTCCAGTCCAATTGCACTTTTTCTCCAACTTTTATTGCTGTAAAATCAATCAACTGTATTGGTAAGGTAATATCGTTATCTATGTCTCTAAAGTCAGGTTCTGCATCTACATCTCCATTTGATAATGATCCTGGAGTACTATTTACTGCGCCGTTATTATCCCCATCGTATAGATTTACCAAACCATCATTATCTGTATCTACATAGAGTGCATGATCAGGATCTAAAAAGTTAGGTACCCCATCGCTATCTGCATCTTCTAAAAAATCAGGAATTCCATCTGTATCCGCATCATCTCCAGAAACATAATGATTTGGATTACCTGCTGCTGCTTCATAAGCATCTGCTCTTATGATTAAATCATTCAAGGCATCTCCATCCTCATCATCATCAAATCCTTCTAACCAATCAGGTTGTCCATCGCCATCAGCTTCCGTATCGATATAGTCAGGATCTCCTGCTGATTCGTTATTTGATAGGCTTATCGCTGTTCCTCCATTGTCTGAATCATAGCGATCATCCCATCCATCAGCATCCCCATCAGTACCTAAAGGCGCAAGAAAAGCTGCGGTAGTTTGTCCTTCAATGTTATCAATTATTCCGTCGCTATCTGAATCTAAGTCTAAATAATTTTCAAAGCCATCTCCATCTGTATCGACTACAGTTAAGGCCGTTCCTGCATTATCTGAATCA
The DNA here is from genome assembly GCA_016763995.1 of Flavobacteriales bacterium. GTDB lineage: Bacteria > Bacteroidota > Bacteroidia > Flavobacteriales_E > Vicingaceae > NORP294. The sequence continues at coordinate 3,614 of JAESST010000223.1, forward strand.
AAAGTATCTGTCCATCCATCAGCATCAGTATCGGTTGATAAGTCTCCCATTCCATCGCCATCTGCATCTACTCCTCCTGCCTCTACAATATCAGCAATCCCATCGTCATCAGCATCGAGATCAACTCTATTTGCAAAACCATCGCCATCTTGATCTCCATCTGTTAATGCAGTTCCACCTTCATTGCTATCGAAAGTATCAGCCCAACCATCAGAATTTACATCCACAAATACATCTACAACTCCATCTCCATTAGCATCAGTACCACCTGCCTCAATAATATCTGCAATCCCATCACCATCAGAATCCAAATCACAGTAATCAGGAATACCATCCCCATCAGTATCACAAGATGAGAAAACATATGCTGTAGCACTAATGGCATCTGGCCCACTTCCATCCTGATTCACGACACTAAAAGAGTTCAATCCTACAAGGAATGATATTGTATTAAAAGTAGATCCATCTCTTGGCTGCATAAACTCCAATGCAGTAGAACCAGTTGTTCTAGTTCCTAATATAGAAACTTGACCATTTCCATCAATAAATATCCTCAACCTTGGTAAACCATTTGAATTGACTATCCATGGTTGAGTTATTGTAGCACCGTCTGAAGAAAATTCAACAAAAATTTCTCCAGCTGCTGCAGCAGTTTGAAGTTGGAAAATATTATTTACGTTCAATCCTCCACCATTAACGGTAATAGAAACAGAATTGTCAACAGAAAGCATATCAAAATAAACAGACGTTACTCCTGTTTGACTAAAATTAGTGGTACTTCCACCATCGCCTCCAGAAATCGTATTGCTAGTGGTTGTTCCACATTCATCTCGATCTAAAATCCCATCATTGTCTTTATCTATATCAATCTCATCGGCAATTCCATCATTATCCTTATCAGGAATTTCTCTCCAATCTCGCTCTGTTGTTGCCGAATTTCCAACATTTGGATGTGAAGTCCCTTGAAGGCTGGTGTTGGTCGCATCGGTGCTTGAGGTATTATTATCCCAACCATCATACAATCCATCGCCATCTGTATCTGTTGTTCCTCCAGAAAATCCAGTATTAGCCGGAGAACTAGCATCTGCTATTCCATCTCCATTTGAATCATGACCCTCTACTGCATCAGAATAAAAATCATCATCTGAATTTAAATCTAAATAATCGGGTGAATTCGGATCTGTTGCATTATCAATATCAGACAAGGTAAAGCCCGAACCTGCTCCTCCAAAATTAGCATCATCTGCATCGTAAGCATCATCGATTCCATCGCCATCGCCATCTGCATTTACAGGAGCTATATAAGTAGCTGTGCCTTGCCCTTCTGTATTGTCTACAATCCCATCATTATCTGCATCAATATCTAGAAAGTTATAGTTGTTATCGCCATCAAAGTTATCATTCGGGTAAGTATCCGGAGCCCCATCGCCATCGCCATCTGATCCTGTGACTGTTGTTACTCCTCCTATGTTATCATCATCGCTATCGTCTCCTACTGCTAATGAATTATCGGTATCGCCATCTACTACATCATTATAGCCATCACCATCAGCATCAACAAAGGAATCTTCTTGTCCATCAGCATCGGCATCGGTGCCTCCTGCTTCTGTGACATCCAAGATACCATCATCATCAGCATCTAAATCTAAGAAGTTATATACTGCATCGGCATCCAAATCGCCATTCGGCATCGTATTCGGTGCTCCATCATTATTCGTATCTTCTCCTGTTGCCACCAAAGCATCTCCTGTATTGGCTCCATTGCTATCATCGCCCAAAGTCAAAGCATTTGTTGGATCTCCATCTACCACATCATTAAAGCCATCAGTATCTACATCTACATAATTATCTGCTCTACCATCACCATTTACATCTGTCCCTCCAGCTTCTACTACATCAGGAATTCCATCATCATCAGCATCTAAATCCAAGGCATTCAAAATCCCATCGCCATCCTGATCATCTACAGGGTAACTATCCGGAATACCATCTCCATTCCCATCTGCTCCGGTAATCGTTAAAGCATTTGCTGTATTCTCAGATGTGCCATCTTGTCCTACATCGCCATCCAATCTATCGTTAAAACCATCGGCATCAGTATCGGTATAATCATCAGCTCGACCATCGCCGTTCTCATCCGTCCCGCCTGCTTCTACTACATCGGGAATTCCATCGTTGTCTGCATCTAAATCTTGGAAGTTACTGATCCCATCGCCATCCGTATCGGCATTCGTAATAGCTGCTCCTCCATTGTTCGAATCATACAAATCAGCTAAACCATCCGAATCAGTATCAGCTGCTAATGTTCCATTTACATTGATATCATCTACTAAGCCATTCCCATCGGTATCTTCTCCTCCTGCTTCTACAATATCCGGAATACCATCATTATCGGAATCTAAATCGAATTGATCTTCTACTCCATCGCCATCGGTATCTACTACTGCACATTGTGGAGCATAAGCAACAGCATCTAATAGAGTTTCCCCTGCTTCTTGCGTAAAACGAATGTAACGTGCACCTCCTGTACCTACTTCATATAAGAAATAATAAAAAGTACTTATAATTGGCATATCTACATCGGCAGCAAAATTTCCATAAGTCACCGGATTCGTATAGGCAGCATTATCTGCTGATCCTTCCACCAAAACTCGGTTATCATTCCCTCGTTGCATGCGAATTCTAATAAAACTTCCTGCAGGGACATTATCTGTTAAATCTAAGGTTAATACATCTCCAGAATTTACTTGAGATGTATTCCCATCAAAGCTTGATAAGGCATTCACTCCGGCATCTGCAACTCCTGTTGCCAATGTTACTACGTCGCCGTTTCCTGAGGTACAATTCAGTTCATCAGCATCCGGAATTCCATCGTTGTCGTCATCTAAATCATATATATCTGCGATTCCATCGTTATCGTTGTCTAAAATTTCTCGCCAATCTAATTCAGAAGTGGTCGTTTCATCTAAATTAGGGTAGAAAGTAGATGACTTCCCATTATCGGTAACATTAGTTGTATTATTAGGTCCTACTACACTGTCATAATTATCATCTAAACCATCGTTATCCGTATCTGTTCCAGCAGGACTCGTATCTGCTGTGCCATCATTATCGGTATCCCAGCCTTCTAAAACATCTAAATCTCCATCGTTATCTGAATCGGTATCGGTATAATCAGGATTATCTGTACCATCGGTATTCTCAGGATCTGTTAAGGTATTCCCACTATCAGGATCAAAATTATCATCAATCCCATCGCCATCGGTATCTGTTCCGCTGGGTGATATTAATACTCCACTTGCTTGTGATTCTATAATGTCTATGATCCCATCATTATCCGCATCAATATCAATTCTATTCTCAAATCCATCGCCATCTATGTCCGCATCTGTCAGAATAGTCCCCCCATTATCAGGATCAAAAGTATTTGACCAGCCATCTCCATCAGTATCCGTAAAGGCGCCATCTACCACACCATCACCATCCGCATCAACTCCTCCTGATTCAATTATATCAGCTATTCCATCGCCATCACTATCCGGATCAAGATGATCATAAATCCCATCATTATCCGTGTCGGTTGTAGAAGAAGTACAAAACACCATAGTTACAAATCCATCACTCCCATTAGCTCCAGCAGCAGCGCCACCACCATCAACTCCAGCTGTGATGGACCCTGAAATATAATTTGAAGCTCCTGTATTCAAAAATGAACCTCCGCCACCGGCACTTCCAACATTACCTGCTGCTCCTCCTCCTGAATATCCTCCTCCTCCTGCTGCATAAAACTCACCACCACCACCACCACTGGTAAATCCACCGCCGCCGGCAGAAGCATTTCCACTACTAGTGGTTCCCCCTGCTACAAAGCTTACTCCATTTCCCGGGACCAAATCTGCAGCTAATCCGCCATTACCTTCAACCCCATTCCCTCCTGCAGAGTTAATTCCTCCTCCACTTGCTCCATTTCCTGTGCTTGTTCCTCCTCCTGCTCCTCCTGCTCCTCCAGTTCCAGAATTAGCATTTTGGCCAGCATCTCCTCCAGTGGTATTATTCGCTCCTAAACCAATAGCTCCTCCACTATTATCGCCACCGCCACCGCCTCCGGTAACCATTATTAAATCATTATTAATAAAAAGGCCTGTACTTCCTGCTCCACCTGCTGCAGATGCACCACTGTTACTTCCTGCTCCAACAACATAACGAATAACATCGCCTGAAGTAACTGTAAATACGGCATTAGTGATTGTTGCTCCACTTCCTCCAGCAGTAGCTGATCCGCCACCACCATCGCCACCATTCATTGAAATGGTTATTTGCCCATCAGCTATTACACTATAAGAATCTATTCCTGCTGCAATAGTGTTAGCAACTGTTATACTTCCTGTACAGGTAAGTCCTTCATCTACATCCAATATCCCATCATTATCATCATCAATGTCTACTATGTCTGGAATTCCATCATTGTCCCAATCTTTATCTTCTCTCCAATCTCTTTCAGGAGTACTTGATTGATCTAAATCAGGATAAGAATCTGCATCTTTTCCATTTTCAGTAACATTAGTTGTGTTGTTAGGTCCAACTACGGTGTCGTAATTATCATCCAGTCCATCGTTATCAGCATCTGCACCTGCCGGTGTCGTATCAGCTACTCCATCATTATCGGTATCCCACCCTTCTAAAGCATCTAAATCCCCATCATTATCTGAATCTGTATCTGTATAATCAGGGTTATCAATCCCATCTGTATTCTCAGGATCTGTCAAAGTATTTCCACTATTCGGATCAAAGTTATCATCGATCCCATCTGCATCTGAGTCTGTTCCGCTTGGAATGATCAATGTTCCTGTTGGTTGCGACTCTATGATGTCCAAAATACCATCATCATCTGCATCAATGTCGATTCTATTCTCTAAGCCATCCCCATCCGTATCGGCATCGGTTAAGATTGTTCCTCCATTATCAGGGTCAAAGGTATCTGACCAGCCATCATTATCCGTATCGGTAAATGCTCCATCAACGATTCCATTACCATCAGCATCTACTCCTCCTGCTTCTACGATATCTGCTATCCCATCGCCATCTGAGTCTAAATCATATGCATCTATTATGCCATCGTTATCAGTATCGGTACAAATTACTTGAGAAAGGGTAACAAATCCATCGGCTCCATTATTGGCTCCTGTAGCTCCGCCACCGCCATCTGTTCCAGCTGTTATTGTTCCGCTCACATATGATCCTATGCCTGTGTCGATAAATGATCCTCCACCTCCGGAAACACCGCCATCTCCTCCGCCGCCACCGCCGGAATATCCTCCAGCACCACCGCCCCAGTCTCCATCAGATGCTCCACCTCCGCCGGTAAATCCATCTGCTCCTGCAGTAGAAGTTCCTGAACCTGCTCCGCCTGAGGCCAGAGTAACGCCATTTCCAGGCACTAAATCTGCGGCGGCTCCGCCAATAGCTGCTCCGTCAGTTCCTGCAGAATTAATTCCACCACCGCCTGCTGCTCCACCGGCTCGTGCACCGCCTCCTGCTCCTCCTGCTCC
>JAESST010000224.1 GCA_016763995.1 Flavobacteriales bacterium
AATTTGGGACATTATACTATTCAACTAACCGCTTTATCAGATAGTGCTGATCAATTTCCAGGCAACGAAACAATTGTTCAAAAATTTTCCACTTCAGACACTGTTTTGGCAAAAGACAATGGAATATTTAATATTAGAGATTGGACAGGCCCTCAAGTCTTTGTTAAAAATGGCCAAGCTGGAGGTGGAGTTGGTGACAAATTTGGAACAAAATTTATTGTTGAATCTCAAAGTGGAAGCGGTGGAATAACAAAAATTCCAACTTCAATATCTTATCGAGTTTACCTCGACTCTAGCTATAGCAATATTGAAATACTCCCGAGAATTTGGCCACTTGCTCTGAGTACTACAAGCTTAAGACTTCTAAGCCCTATTGCGACTTCATTTCTCCCCTTTACAATAAGCACTTCAAGCATTGTTGACACTTTTATTACACTTCCCCTAGATTTTGGTCCAGCAACTATTAATGGCTTACCAGATGGAGAATATGTTGTTGGATATGAAATAAGTCAGATAAATGGCGTTGGCCCTATATTCCGACTGCTAAATAATATTTCTGGACTATCTAGTCAACCCCTAGTATCTTGTTTTGTCGATTTAGCTCACGCTCCGGGCTTAGCTTGGGTAGATGTTAACCCAGGAATTAGGCTAAATTTTGGCAACTTAGCTATCTCTACTTCTTTAAAAGACCCTTTAGATTCTAATAGCAGGGTTGATGTCTTTCCAAATCCAAGTAAGGGTGAATTCTCTATTCAATTCAAAGAGAATAAAAAAGAATATATGCTGCATGTCATTAACTCCCTTGGACAATCAGTATATAATGCTCCAATTTCTGGATCAGCAGGTTCCAAAAAGAATCTCGATTTAAAATTTCTAAACAAAGGAGTTTATTATTTAATGTTCAACAACGAAACAGAAAGCTTAGTTGAAGTGGTTGTGATCAATTAATTCTTCTATTATGCGGTGAAAGGCTCTGCTCTATAATTAGGGTAGAGCCTTTTTTTATGAAAGCAATTACGTGTAAACTACTACTCCTGAAACAAGCAAATCACCACTTATTAAGAATGTATCTAAATAAGTTTGTTCTCTCCGGAATCTTTGTTATCAACAGTTCAAGGGTTACCTTTGCGGCCTTGAATATCTAATAATTATTTACTCCTAGTGAAGCATGGAAAATTCGAAAACATCCATTTTTAGAAAAGTTTTAATGGCATTATCAGGTTCATTCCTCCTGATCTTTCTTTTGCAACATCTTATTATCAATTTATTATCTGTTGTAAGTCCCGATGCTTTTAATGATACATCTCATTTTATGGGAACGAATCCTTTGATTCAATTCTTTATGCAACCTCTCCTAATTTTTGGTGTAGTTATTCACTTAATTATGGGGATGATTATTGAACAAAAAAACCGAAAAGCACGCCCTATCAATTATGCTTTTAACAATGCAAAAGCGAATTCATCTTGGATGAGCAGAAACATGATTATTTCAGGGATTATGATCATGTTATTTTTGGGTCTTCACTTCTACGACTTTTGGATTCCAGAGATCAAAACAAAATTTATTGATGGTGACCTAAGTGGCAAACTCAATGGAGAAGACAGTTATAGATACTTTACTGAATTACAACATAAATTCGGGAGCCCAGTTAGATTAGGTGTTTATTGCTTAGCATTCATTTTCTTAGCGCTTCACCTTTTACATGGTTTTCAATCATCATTTCAATCTGTTGGCTTAAAGAATAGAAAATATGCTCCAACAATTCAAAAACTCGGAAATATTTATGCAGTAGTGATTCCATTAGGATTCATCTTCATTGCTATTTTCCATTTCATTAACTCGAGTCATTAATCTATTTCTGTATGTCAAAATTAGATTCAAAAATACCTGAAGGTCCATTAAAAGATAAATGGACAAATTACAAGAACAACATTAACCTAGTTAATCCTGCTAACAAACGTAACATTGACGTAATCGTAATAGGAACGGGACTAGCAGGAGGTTCTGCTGCTGCAACTTTAGCAGAATTAGGCTATAATGTAAAAGCATTTTGTTACCAAGATTCTCCTAGAAGAGCTCATTCTATTGCTGCTCAAGGAGGAATTAATGCAGCGAAGAATTACCAAGGAGATGGCGACTCAACTCATCGATTGTTTTACGATACGATTAAAGGTGGAGATTACCGTTCAAGAGAGGCAAACGTTTACCGTTTGGCAGAAGTTTCTACAAACATTATTGATCAATGCGTTGCACAAGGAGTTCCTTTTGCAAGAGATTATGGTGGATTGTTAGACAACCGTTCTTTTGGAGGAGTGCTGGTTTCTAGAACCTTCTACGCAAAAGGCCAAACAGGACAGCAATTGTTGTTAGGAGCATATTCTGCCATGAACAGACAAATTGCAAAAGGTAAAATTCAGATGTATAACCGTCATGAAATGCTTGATGTAGTTGTTGTTGACGGAAAAGCAAGAGGAATTATTGCAAGAGATTTGGTGACAGGAGAAATTGAAAGGCATTCTGCACATGCAGTTGTATTAGGAACAGGAGGCTATGGAAACGTATTTTTCCTTTCTACCAATGCAATGGGATCAAATGTAACTGCAGCCTGGAAAGCACATAAGAAAGGTGCATTTTTTGCCAATCCATGTTATACACAAATTCACCCAACCTGTATTCCAGTGCACGGAACACAGCAATCTAAACTGACCTTAATGTCTGAGTCATTAAGAAATGATGGTAGGATTTGGGTTCCAGGAAAATTAGAAGACGCTAAAGCCATTCGAAAAGGAACATTAAAGGCGACTGACATTAAAGAAGAAGACAGAGACTATTACTTAGAAAGAAGGTATCCTTCTTTTGGAAACCTAGTTCCTCGTGATGTCGCATCAAGAGCAGCAAAAGAAAGGTGTGATGCTGGTTTCGGAGTTGTAGCAAATGGCACGAATGAAGGAGTATTTCTAGATTTTGCTTCTGCAATTCAACGATATGGGAAAGAAGAAGCACTAATTAAAGGCATCTCTAATGCTTCACAAAAAGAACTTACTGCTCTAGGAGAAAAAGTAATTGAGACAAAGTATGGTAACTTGTTTGATATGTACAAGCAAATTACTGATCAAAACCCATACAAAACACCAATGAGAATTTACCCTGCAGTTCACTATACAATGGGTGGATTATGGGTGGATTATAACCTAATGACCAATGTTGAAGGAATGTATGCTATTGGAGAGGCTAACTTTTCAGATCATGGAGCAAATAGACTTGGAGCATCAGCCTTAATGCAAGGCTTAGCAGATGGTTACTTTGTATTACCTTATACGATTGGTGATTATTTAGCAGACGATATTAGAACCGGAAAAATCTCTACCGATTCACCAGAATTTGAAGAAGCAGAGAAGAAAGCAAAGGGTGAAATAGATCGTTTAATAAACAACAAGGGAACAAAAACAGTAGATTATTTCCATAAAAAACTTGGATTAATCATGTGGAATAAAGTCGGGATGGCTAGAACAGCAAAAGGCTTAAAAGAAGCTATCTCTGAGATAGCTATTCTAAGAGATGAGTTTTATAAAGATGTTAGAGTTCCAGGAGAGGCAGATGAGTTAAATCAAGAATTAGAGAAAGCAGGTAGAGTTGCCGACTTTCTGGAATTAGGTGAATTATTTGCAAGAGACGCGTTGGAAAGAGAAGAATCTTGCGGAGGTCATTTCCGTGAAGAATTTAAAACAGAAGACGGTGAAGCCCTAAGAAGAGATGCTGAATTCACGCATGTTTCTGCTTGGGAATACACAGGTAACCCTTCTGAAGCAGTGCTTCACAAGGAAAATTTAGAATTTGAAAATGTAGAGTTGAAAACTCGTTCATATAAATAAGATAGTATGTCAGCAGCAAAAACATTGAACTTAACATTAAAGGTTTGGCGTCAAAAGAACGGCAATGCTAAAGGTAAATTAGAGAACTATCCGTTAAATGATATTTCTCCTGACAGTTCTTTCTTAGAAATGTTAGACATTCTAAACAATGGTTTAATCGAGAAAGGGGAAAGCCCAGTAAGTTTCGATCACGATTGTAGAGAAGGTATTTGTGGATCCTGTTCACTTTACATTAATGGAGAGCCCCACGGCCCTGCAAGATTAGTGACCACTTGTCAATTACATATGCGTTCTTTTAAAGATGGTGAGACTATTTACATCGAGCCTTTTAGAGCAAAAGCATTTCCCGTAGTAAAAGATCTAATTGTAGATAGAAGCGCATTTGATAGAATTCAACATGCTGGTGGTTACATTTCTGTAAACACCTCTGGCAATACACAAGATGCAAACTCGATTCCAATTGAAAAAGAGAATGCTGACGAAGCATTTTATTCTGCAGCTTGTATAGGGTGTGGTGCTTGTGTTGCAGCTTGTAAAAATGCATCTGCCTCTTTATTTGTATCTGCTAAAGTATCTCAGTATGCCTTGCTACCACAAGGACAAGTAGAAGCAAAAGACAGAGTACTAAACATGGTCAAGCAGGCAGAAAAAGAAGGTTTTGGTCCTTGTTCAAACACTGGAGCATGTGAAGTGGAATGCCCTAAGGGAATTTCAATTGAAAATATTGCTAGAATGAACAGAGAATTCCTTTCTGCTAGCATTAGCAAATAACCAATAGTATTATGCCTCAATTGAGTGCAAGCATAAAAAGCAAGCTTCCTAAGGTAGGCACAACCATTTTTTCGAAAATGTCTGCATTGGCAGCCCAGGAAAATGCAATTAACCTATCGCAAGGGTTCCCAGACTTTGATTGTTCTCCTAAATTAGTAGAACTAGTTAGCAAAGCCATGAAGAGTGGTGCAAATCAATATGCTCCTATGTCTGGACTAATCGGGCTTAGAGAACAGATTTCTGAAAAAACAGAAAAGTTATATACAGGCAAATACAAGCCAGACACTGAAGTAACTATCACTGCAGGTGCTACGCAAGCTATTTTTACTGCTATTGCAGCAAGCATAGAAGAAGGAGATGAGGTTATCATCTTTACTCCTGCATACGACTGCTATGAACCTGCCATCGACCTTGCCGGAGGAATATGCATTTTTGTTGAACTTAAGAGCCCAGAATACCGAATCAATTGGGATGAAGTTAAAAAGCTAATTAATCAGCGAACCAAAATGGTTATTATCAACACCCCTCATAATCCAACAGGAACCATTATGACAGGGCAAGATATGCTTCAGCTAGAGAAAATACTAGATAAGTCAGATATCCTGGTATTAAGCGATGAAGTTTATGAGCACATTCTATTCGATGGATATGAGCATCAAAGTGTTGCTCGTTTCCCTAAGTTAGCCGAACGAAGCTTCATTATCTCTTCCTTTGGTAAAACCTACCACACTACAGGCTGGAAAATAGGTTACTGTTTAGCTCCGGAGAAATTAATGACTGAATTTAGAAAAGCCCATCAGTACAATGTTTTTTCGGTTCATACCCCTTCGCAGCAAGCGTATGCAGAGTTCTTAGAGTACGAAGATGAATACCTCAACTTAAAGCACTTTTATCAAAAGAAACACGATCTATTTAAAGACGCCATTAAAGAGTCTAGATTTAATCCTTATCAAACCGCAGGAAGTTATTTTCAACTACTAGACTATTCTAACATATCTGATGAAAATGACATTGAATTTGCAGAGCGACTAACGAAAGAGTTCAAAATCGCATCAATTCCTACATCCGTTTTCTATAATCGGAAGGTAGATCAAAAGGTACTGCGTTTTTGCTTTGCAAAGCAAGATGAAACTCTATTGAGAGCTGCTGAAATCCTCAATAAAATATAATTCGATTTCGATTATCTTTGAAGAGTGCTAGATTTAAATATTACGCTTCTTCAAACAACACTGCATTGGGAAAATCCGAGCGCGAATAGAATACATATAAATGCTCTTTTAGATAACATAGAGGCAACAGACCTTATTGTGCTTCCAGAAATGTTCAATACAGGCTTTAGTATGGATTCTAAGAAATTAGCTGAAGAAATGGATGGAAGTACTATTCAGTGGATGCTTGAGCAAGCAAAAAAAAGAAAAGCAGTAATTACAGGAAGCTTAATTGTCAAAGAAGGCGAATCTTATTTTAATCGACTCATTTGGATGAGGCCAAACGGCACTTCTGAGTGGTATGACAAGAAACACCTCTTTAGAATGGCCAATGAAGACACTCATTTTGCTAGCGGAAAATCAAAATTAATTGTAGAACTAAAAGGCTGGAAAATCTGTCCCTTAATCTGTTATGACTTGAGGTTCCCAGTTTGGAGTAGAAACGTCGAAAAATTTGACCTTCTGTTGTATGTTGCAAATTGGCCTGAAGCGAGAATTTCAGCTTGGGAAAAACTGATTTATGCGAGAGCAATTGAAAACCAATGTTATGTTGCAGCAGTTAACCGAATAGGCACTGATGGTAAAGATATTCAGTATTCAGGTAACTCTGTGTTTATTGATCCGAAGGGTGAGCTAATCTGGAAAGCAAAAGACCATAAAGAAGAAATCAAAACATTAGAAATTTCTTGGGATAATTTAACTGCTTTTAGAAAAAAATTCCCGGTCGCATTGGATGCCGATAGTTTTAAACTAACTTAATTACTTCCCATTAAAATCAGACATCACTCTTCCAAGGGTATTGACAGAAAAGGCTTGTATCATTTTTTGAACCATGCCTATTCGTTCCTCTATACCATCATCTTCTTCATCACTCCATTCCCCTAGAACATAATCTACTTGTTTTCCTTTTGAAAACTCTGAACCTACACCAAAACGCAAACGAGCATAGTTTTGAACACCCAAAATAGCATTGATGCTTTTGAGTCCATTATGTCCTCCATCGCTCCCTTTTCCTTTCAGGCGCAAGGCTCCAAAAGGTAGTGCAATATCATCCGTAATAATTAAGACACGTTCAAGTGGAATTTTTTCAGCCTGCATCCAGTAGTTGACTGACCTTCCACTTAAATTCATATAAGTACTTGGCTTTAATAACAATAACCTTCGACCTTTGAACTTAGCTTCTGCTGTATCTCCTAATCGATTTGGGCTAAAAACAACATTGGATGCTTTAGCAAAAGCATCCAATGTTTTAAAACCTATGTTATGTCTTGTATTTTCGTACTCGGCACCAATATTACCAAGTCCAACAATCAAGTACTTCATGAAAATTATGCTTCAGCAGTTTCTTCTGTAGCTGGAGCAGCTTCACCTTCTTCGTCTTCGTCAGCAACAGCTGTTCTAGAAGTTTTAACCGCAATAATTACTGAATTTTCGTTATCTAAGCACTCAACGTTATCTAAAACAATATCTTTTACTTTAATTGAATCTCCGATTTTAATTTCGGTAATGTCAATTGAAACTGTTTCAGGTAAATTAGCAGGCAATGCTCTTAACACTAATTTTCTCAACTTTTCTCTTCTCTTACCACCTGCAAGAACACCTTTTGAGTCTCCTGTAAATTCTACTGGCACACCAATAGTTACTGGCTTATCTTCAAACACTTCCATAAAATCAATATGGATAGGTTGATCCGTAACTGGGTGAAACTGAACGTCTCTTATCACTGCTTTGATGCTTTTGTCACCAAAGTTTAAATCAAGAAAATATACTTCAGGAGTAGTAATCAACTTGGTAAAAGTCATATTATCTACGTGAAAGTTTAGATTCTCTTTTCCGCCGTATAAAACAGCTGGTATTCTACCTTCCTTTCTTAGTGTGTTTAGTGCAGACTTCTTTCTGACTTCACCTCGGCTTGTAGCTTCTAATTGAACAGATTTCATTTTATCTATTTTTAAGGTTTAATTATTTAAAATATAAAATATGAACTTATTGATTCATAGTTATGTACTTTGTAAATCACTTTTGCAAAAAGTTCAGCAACAGAGACCACTCTAATTTTGCTACTTTCTCGCTTAGGCAATATGGTGTCGGTCACCAATAATTCTGTTAAGGCAGAATTCTCAATTCTTTCATATGCTTCTCCCGAAAGGATTGCATGTGTGCAAATTGCTCTTACAGATGTTGCTCCCTTCTCCATCATGATGTCTGCCGCCTTTGTTAAGGTACCAGCTGTATCAACCATATCATCAACCAACAAAACATCTTTTCCTTCTACCTCACCAATCAAAAACATTTTATCTATTTTGTTGGCTTTTTTTCTTTGTTTGTAGCAAACAACTACTTCTGTCTCAAAGTGCTTAGCATAAGCATGGGCTCTTTTAGAGCCACCCATATCTGGAGAGGCCATGACTACGTTTGGCAAGTTCAATTCATTTATAGCTTCAGAGAATACGGCCGAAGCATATAGATGATCAACAGGAATTTCAAAGAAACCCTGAATTTGATCTGCATGTAAATCCATTGTCATAACTCGACTAACACCAGCTACAGTAAGCATATTGGCAATTAGTTTAGAACCAATCGGCACTCTTGGTGCATCTTTCCTGTCTTGCCTTGCAAAACCGAAATAAGGAATTACTGCAATAATTCTTTTTGCAGAGGCCCTCTTAGCTGCATCAATCATCAACAATAATTCGAAAATATTGTCGGTGGGTGGATTTGTTGACTGAATAATAAACACATCACACCCTCTTACAGATTCCTCAAAAGCAGGCTGAAACTCTCCATCAGAAAATTTATTTAAGGATGTTTTTCCTAATTCAACACCAAAACTCTTCGCAATACTCTCTGCTAATGCATTATTACTAGAACCGGAAAATATTTTAACTTCGCTTGCCATGATTGCCTACTGTAAAAGGGCTGCAAATTTATCAATTAAAATGATCGTTCACAATAGGCCATTGCTGATAAAACACAATAATTTGATTTTAAATTTTAAAGAGTCAAAAACAATGAATAATTTCGCAGACCCAATTCAATTAGATTATGCCCGGATGGCGGAATTGGTAGACGCGTTGGTCTCAAACACCAATGTCTTCGGACGTGCCGGTTCGAGCCCGGCTCCGGGTACAAAGCCCCTTAGTCATTCTGAAATGTTTCAGAATCTAAGGGGCTTTGTTGTTTCTATGAGCTGCTTATTTTTAGAGTGTTAAAAATAAGAAATAAACGTACTCTTCGCTTTATTCTGATGTTGTGTTCAATTGGAAATAAATGAAAGTTCAAAATAAAACATTCTATGTAAGTACAGGTTTTGCCTACTAATAATTGGTGGGATCTATCTCATTTTTACCTCGAATCCTAAAACTAATTCAACCATCACTTTCTTTGGGATCAGAGCCTGAGCCAAAAAATATTGACATTATAATTTTCTTGGAGTAGTTTCAGTGGTGTTAGTTTTATGGATACTCTTTAAAGAAGAAAACATAACTTCTGAAAATGCTATACGGTCAACAAAAGAAAAATTTTATATCGAGTAACATCTTGATAGATGGAGGGGAGTTCAAATTTTAATTTAAAATCCTCTTGCAAAAAGCCCGATATATCCCTAGCTCCGTGCACACGATATAGAAAGAGGACTCTTCTTATTGTTTTACTCATATATGACAATTTTGGACTTTGATCTACGTTTCATTATGTAAATAAGTTTTAAGAATTATCAATTGATTTATTTGGCACTTTCATTAAAGAAAGTTGTGTGTTATAACAGTTATTTGGTAGAACATCATAATACCAAATACACAACAAGTAAAAAAGTCTGTAACTATGCGAATATTCTTAATCTTTTGTTTTTTGTGCAGCAGTTCAGTAACAGCACAAGATTATTATTTTAAAACCCTCCCCAATACTCAAGTCAAATCCTTTTTATTAATGGCTAGCGCGAACGATAAATCACTATATGTTAGTCAGTTGAATTCCGGAGAGTATATTTTCAGGCAAATAAATAAGTGTGGAGAAAAACTTTGGACTAAAACCATCAAGCATCAGAATAAACCAATGTATATTTCTAACATTGAGACAGATCTTGATGGTAATTTTATTATTGCAGGAACTTTAGGGATGTTAAATCAAGGATCTACTTCTTTATTTATCCTAAGTATAGCTATGGATGGTTCCATTAACTATATGAAGTCAATTAAATCCTCAATGAGTGTAAATACCTCTATCCCCTACTTTGTTATGAATAAAGAAGGAGACTTTTATCTTTATTTTCATCATGGTCTAGAGCATTCTGTAGCAAAACTAGATCACAATAATAATTTGGTTTGGTGGAGGAGTTTTCTCGGATTATCAAACTTTGGGAATGCGATTGCTACTAATGACGGGGGACTGTTATTCACTACTTTCCCAAGTGACAATACGGGTAATATTATACCGGCGACTATTATAAAAATGGATACTAACGGAATGATAAGCTGGTCAAAACAATATCAAAACTTAGGGAATATAATTCAACCAATTCAATTAGATCAAGGGTATATCTTGATTCAGTCTCCAACAGGTCCGTTAAATAACAACTCAACGAGTATAATTAAACTTGACGATGTTGGTAATGTCATCTGGGTTTCTAATAATTTGAGACAAATAACTCCGCGAATGGGAATTAAAAGAGAAAATGGGAATATTTTAATTTCCGGTTCTACTTTTTGGGGAATGGGATTACTTGAGTTTAATCCTTCTACTGAAGCAATTATTCGATTTAAAGCATTTAGGCTGCCTAATACCGTAGCACCCAAAATCTTTAGGGGGTTTGGTCTATGTGAAGATAAAAACAGCGATATACTGGTTGTTGGAATAGACAATTCAAAAAGATTCGTTGGTGACTTTTATCTAAGAGTGGATAGCACTCTAAATCTGCCTAGTTGTATATCTACAGATGTACAAACCTCTTCTACTGTTAAAACAAATGTTATCGCAAACCCTTACAATATAACTGCTAAGACTAACTCTAATAGCTTGTTAATAATTACAAATGAGATATTCTTGGATAGTAATTTAAATAATGGAAACGTTATAACAGCATGTAATTATCAAAAAAACCGCGGAGCATTTAAATTGGGGGTTGACACTACTTTGTGTTCAGGTGAGGTTTTAACAGTTGGAAATGCTAATTCCTCCTTTGATGAATACTTATGGTCTACAGGAGCTAAAACAAAACAAATTAATATTACAACTGCGGGAAGTTATTTTATAAATGTTGTTAGTGCATGTGATACTTTAAGAGATACAATAAAAGTAGATTACTACCCTATTACTAACTTTTCTATTGGGAAAGATACAAGCATTTGTAAAGGAGATGCAATCGTTCTGAAAACGAACACCAACTTATCTAACTATTTATGGTCTACAATGGAAACCACTCCACAAATTGCAGTTAATACAGAAGGTCTTTATTGGTTGGAAACAAATACTGCTTCTTGTGGGAAAGTTTGGGATTCAATTGTAATTTCTACTTTGCCTCAACATACTCGTTTAGAATTAGGACAAGATACCATGATTTGTTCCAGTCAACAAATTACTTTGGGTGATTCATTGTCAGACTTTAACATGTTTAGCTGGTCGACTGGAGATAGCACAAAATTTATAACAGTAAGTAATTCTGGCTTATACAAGGTTGTTGCATTAAGTCAATGCAACACTTTAACAGATTCTATAAAAGTAGGCTTAACTCCTAAGCTTAATGCTTTATTTACTTTAAACAAAAAAATAATAAAAACTTTTGAAAATTTTAAGCTGACTAGAAATGAAAATAATAGTGGTCTTGCTAAATGGGGACTAGGAAATAGTGAAAGCTTCATAGGAGATTCATTAGTTTATCAATATAAAATAGCGGGAGTCTATACTATTACCTTAACCATAACATCAACCAATGGATGCCAATTCATGTCAGAACATCAAATCTCAGTTGTACCTTCAGACTATAGTATACCTAATGTGTTTTCGCCAAATAATGACGGCATAAATGATAGCTTTAAGCCACTGGGTAGAGATATTAAGAATTACAATATAAAAGTATATAACAGATGGGGGCAAGAGATTTCTTCACAAAAACAAATAGGATGGAACGGAAGAAATAAGGAGGAAAGTAAAGTAGAGTCTGGACTGTATTTCTATCACATCACAATTGGCTGGACTCATGGAGGAAGTACTGAATTTAACGGAAATATTACACTATTAAATTAATTTAAGTTCTTGATTAATTTCTAAAGATACAGAACTCTCAAGTCGAACAAGCTCACTAAAAACTCAATAATCTGGTTCGTACAGTGCACAGTTGGGTGTACATGTCAAATTAATTTGACAAATTCTTAAAAAGCAAGCTAAACAAAATAGCTTGCTTTTTTGTTAGTGGGCTAAGAATAATAAATGATGTAATCATTTCTGACTTGATTCCCTCCTCGACTAGATGGGCGAGACAAAGTCACTCCCATTCCAAATAGAAACAAAAAAGGAGTAGAATTATCTACTCCTTTACTCTTTTTTATAAACTCTAAATCTTACTACGGATTAATTTCAACGCTACATGGGCTTGTCCAGGTTATATTAAAAGTTGATCCCGTCCAATAACAAAGTGAAGAAGTCCAACTGTTGGGGTACGGATCACTTACTACTGTAGTATTTACCGCAATAATATGTATCCCCATCCAATCGTAAGAGCCAGGAATTGGTGCCGTCAATGCGGATGTAGTCAAGCTATTTGAAGTAAAAACGTTGAAGCCTGGCGATCCGCTGTGTATCATTGTATTACAGGTAGCCCCATCACCAGTTACCCAAGCAAAAGTGTAGTCATCAGGAGTATTATTAGTTACTATCAGATCTCCACAAGTCTGACTTTGAACGGTAGTAAAAGCGATTACTAAAATAATCGTCGAAAGTAAATGTTTCATTGGTTTATGAATTAAATTTTTCCTACTCTTTTTTTGATTAGGTTTTTCGGATACGACCTTTACTTAGTTAAGCATATTGAAAGGTTCATTAGAGTTTTTCAACACCTTCGCAATATACTCATTTTTAATTATTTAAAAATAAATAATTAAAATACACATACATTAAAAAGCAATAAGACTCTAATTATAAACGAGTTATATTTTTAATTAATATATCATCAATATAAAAACCTAACACACTAATAACACATAACTTAAGTCGCCCAATCAGTTCCTACTTACTGTTTCTAGTTATTTATACTTTTTGACAATCCCCCAAAAATTCTCAAGCAAACTCATGCCCAAAGCAGAGAAGCTTTATTTTCAAATAGCCTTTACTATCCAAACAAGAGTTCTATAGCTTACTGATTTGAATTCTGGAGTTAGCACATTATATTCGGACACAGAATTTAAGATAGATAGCGAAAACATAAGTATAGCACTATTTACTTAACCATTATTCTTGAGAACTCACTCAAAATTCGTGTGAGCGGTATTGCAGCACAAATTAATCCGCAAACCACTTATTATCAAATAGTTTATCAATTTCAAACAAAAATTCTCTGGCTTGCTGGTTCGATTTCAGTCCCGTTTGGGGTACAAATTTAGTGTGAGATTGGATCTGCTCTTGCTCTCCTCACTCACACTAAATATCTCACAAGTCACACTAAACACTCACATTCTCTAATATCTAAATACTACAACTCAATGTTTGATTTCGAGAAGCTGATTGTCTATCAAAAGTCAAAAATATTCAATTCTAACATTAATTAAAAATATTAAACTAGATCGAAGTTCTAAAGATCAATTGAGAAGAGTAGCACTGAGCATTCCTTTAAATATTGCTGAAGGTTCCGGCAGGTTTGGGAAAAAGGATAGAAGACACTTTTATGTTATTGCTCGAAGTTCTTTATTCGAGGTAGTTGCAATCTTAGATATTCTTTCTGATGAAGCTGTAATCAAAAAAGATACATTCAAAACATTTTATTCTCAGGCAGAAGAATTATCTAAAATCTTATTCGCTCTCATCAAAGGCTTAGAAAAATAAATAATAAAATCAGTTGTGATTTTATTCCCTCTTCAACTGATAGGGGCCAGGCGAAGTCAGTCCCGCTTGAGGGTACTGAAGAAGACTGATCTTCAAATTGACTTTCAGTCCTTTTTTTCTTCTCTCTAAAACCCCTATTATTCTTACAAAGTAAATGTACTGCGGGATTCAAAACAGGGGTTCGATACTTCTCTCCGTCAAAAACGAATTTTCCATAAGTTTCGAACCAAGTATTTGTTTCTTTGTGAAGTTGCATGTATAACCGAAGGCTATCATAATGAATCGCTTACACTCCGACAAATAGAATACAAACATTACTTTTCGAATATTATTCCGAGTTAGCTTGCTCAAATTCTGACACTTTGAATTACTACAATAATTGCTTTTGAGCTATTTTCGGTTTATTCTATCAGAATTTCAACATAAGGTTACTGGCTACTCGACCACAGATTATTCTTCAACCATCATTAGTTTTCCCCTCTCGTATCGAAGGCTTACTTTACAACTGCCATAAGCTTTTACAATACTTCTGAAATTACAATAAGCATTCCCTACTAAAACTGCTCTTTCAATAGACTTCCCAATCTCTTCAACTCCATAAGCTACGATCCAACTGCTTTGAGGTACCGGAGGTAATTTGAATTGTTGTTTTGCTTTAATCAATAAAAGAGGCCCACTACCAAATAGCTGGCAACTTTCTTTTTTTAACACATTTACTTTTACCAAATAACTACAGGAAGTTTGATTGTCAATTACTACTTGTGCTTTTAGTAGTGTTCCCATAAAAACCATACAGAGTAATACCCCTAATTTAGAAAGGAAAGCAATTGCAGCTTTATCACACTCCCTTGGTTTTATTAAATTTAATTCTTGTGCCTTTCGTGCTGCTTCTTGTCGACTAGAAACTTCTAGCTTTTTTAAAATATTAGCCACATGAGTCTTAGTGGTATTCCTTGAAATAAATAAGTCTTGAGAAATCTCAGGGTTAGACTTTTTATCCGCAATTAGATTTAACACATCCAGTTCTCTTTCTGTAAGCAATTGAATATCTAGCGAATCATCCGATTCAATTAATATATCCGCACTAATACTTTCCTTCTTCGTGTATGTTTTTCTTATTAGCACTAGAACAAGAGTAGTTAACAAAACAACATTCGAAATCAATAAGTAAATCCAAAGACTACTCTTTTCTACAACCTCTAAACTATGGCTTCTTAAATTATCTTCCATAGCCACTTTCGTAAAATGAGCCCTTTCTAACTCTTGTTCTAATTCTACAATGCGTTGCTCATATTGTATCTTTAACTGATTTTCTTGCACCTCTGTATTTATGTCATTCGCACAAATACTTAATGGTAATATTATTAATACCAACAAAAATTGCCAAGGATATTGGTGTTTAAAAAAAACTATCATGGGTAGTAGCCAACTCATTATGAGCATCTAAAATACATAATGTTTTTTGAATAGCTAAAAATGGATTAATAATGTCATTCTAAATAACCAATTAGTCAAAATTTACTAATGGATCTGTTTTCATTATTAAAAAAAAGCACCACCAAAGCAATTCTTGTTAAAGAATTAGTTTGATGATGCAATTACCTCTCAATATTCTAATAAATAACAAGCAAATTTCCTTGATCTCGTATAGTCACTCCCCCACACCATGGAGAAAACACGATACCTGGGAAACATCCAGGTTTACCTACAATAACAGGTGTAACCCCAACTCCTGCAGGGTGAACCCCATATGCCAATACTTTTAAACTTGGAGGGGGTGTAGCAATAATAGTAGTAAGTACTCCGGCTGGACAAACAACTGCTAATGGGCCTGCTCCCATTGGACAACCAGGCGTTCCAAGATCAATATTGACTTTTACTACAAAATCACAGCCCGTTCGGTTGTCTACATCCACCTGTGCATTCGTAATAGTGGGAAAGGCCATTAAAGCAACTCCAAGACTTAATAATTTAACTAATTCTTTCATAACATTTTGTTTTTTAGATTAATATGAAATTTCTCTTCAAAAGTGTTCATTAAAAAACGATGAATAGAAATTTGACAGGGTGAAATCTAGAAAGATCACCCTTAACTAGAACTACAAGACGCTTGAGAACACAAGACCAACCCCAAGAAACTAGCTATGGGTGATGCCTTATCACCCATTTAATGAAGGTTAAAATTCCCAATAAACCCTAACATTCACTTTTTAATTACGTCACTCCCAAACGCTTTACAATTTTTTTGATGTTAAATCGTTTTCCTTTCTTTGCCTTATGAAAGCCCTACTCTCCTCACTTCTATTATTTATTACCATAAGTTCTTTCGCACAATCTGATACCATCACCATCTACTTTGGCATCGGCACCTCCATTGCTTCAGATATCGAATTAGAAAAACTTCAAATTCAATCGAATTGGAATAAAGTGGATATTATCTCTTATACAGACTATTTAGGTTCTAAAGAAATGAACCAGCGATTGTCTTTGTACCGTTCTTTTGAAATTCGTGCTCGTTTAGTAGAAAAAGGCTTGAATTCTGAATTATTAGGAATTGTAGAAGGAAGAGGAATAACAGGAGTAACACTCGATTCAAAAGAAGGAATACAAGGAAATAGAAAAACAGATGTGATTTTCTACCGAACAGTTCAAGCCAAAATAGAGCCTGAAATCATTGAAGAAGAACCTGAGCTTGAATTATCCGACCAAATTTTATCTTCTAATGTAGGAGACAATCTTGTGCTAAGCGACCTTAGCTTTATTCCTGGGCAACATTTTTTAACGGCGAGCGGTGATTCTTCATTTGTCAAATTAACGAATCTACTCCAAGAAAATAGCAAGCTTAAAATAAACATTGAAGGACACATCTGCTGTAACATCAACGGAGAAGATGGACTAGATTTGGCTACAAATAGATACAATTTATCGGAAGCTAGAGCTGAATACATTTATACTAGTTTAATCGAAAATGGAATTGATCGAAAACGTCTTTCTTATGAAGGTTTTGCTCGATCTAAGCCTATTTATCCAAATGAACTAAACGAAGAGGAAAAGAAAGCAAATCGAAGAGTTGAGATTAAGATATTAGATAAATAATACCTAACAACTTAGCAAAGACTTTATTTTAGAACCAATGGCGTGAGCCCTCCTCCGTTTATCCAATTAACTGCTGCCCTTTTCCCAACTTCAAAACTCCCATAATCTTTTTCTATTCCCAGAAACTGAGCTCCATTAATTGTAGCCCATTCCAGTAATGTCTCCAATACTATGTCAGGATAGTGTTCTTGAATAGTTGCAATTTCTTCCCATATCGATAAGGAATCATTAGAAGCTAAGCTATCCGTTCCTAAAGTGCACTTTACTCCTGCCTCTATAAATTGGAGGATATTCGGCAAACGATTTTCAATGTACAAGTTCGCCTTTGGACAAAAACACCAGAACAGCTGATTATGAATAGACTCCGCGACTTCAATGTCCTCCTTAGAAGTAAAGGTATTGTGCACCAATAAAAGAGGACTATCTGAAGGCAAAAGGCTCAAATAACTTAACAAAGAAGTTTTACCTCTTACTTCAAAAGTGGAAGTATCTAATCCAAAAGATTGCAACATTTCAATCATCTTTCCTTTTCCCGTCTGATACATCTCATTCTCAGCTTCTGTTTCTTGATTATGAATACTCAAAGGAGTATTGTTTTGTTGCTGAGAGATCAACTCAAACAATTCTCTAGACACTGAATAAGGACTGTGAGGAATAATTGAAGCAGCTAATTGATGATTCGCATATTGCGTTTTTAACTGCTTTCCTCGTTCTAGAATTGAATCTGCCTGACTTTTATCAAAACCAAACAATTCAACGAAAGTATGATATTGAATCGACGATTGTTGTTTAGTTTCAAAAGTAGAATTTCCATTAGAAATATCGCCCACTGCAACAATTCCAGAACTCGACATTTTTCGATCAGCCTCTTTTATTGCTTCTTGTATTTCAATTTCTTTAGCAGCCCTAAGCTTTTGCAATTCTTGTATAAAACCATTTAATCCCGTTTCTTTAGTCACCTGCCCCACCAAATGAGACAGTTCTAAATGGCAATGTGTATTTACAAATCCGGGACAAAGCGCTCCCTTAAAGTATTCGATTGCTACTCCTTCTTCCCTCAAACTTGTTCCTACCGAAACAATTCTGTCGTGTTCATCAATCGCAAGCATTCCATTTTCAATGGGTCGCCCTGCAGAAGTGTATAAGATGTCTGTTTTGAGTATTCTTTGAACCAAAGATTAAAATTTAAACGAATGAGCAGCAAAAATATAGTTTACCTTTGTAATGAGCTATGAAATGAGCCGCAACAATTCTCAATACTAATTCACATATTAATAGGCGAATCGCATCTGACTAAAAGGAAATAATAAAATTACAACAGATGAAATCAAGCAAACAAAACATTCGAAATTTAAGTTTAGAAGAAATGAAAACCTTTTTAGTAGAAAAAGGAGAAAAGGCATTTCGAGCAAAACAATTATACGAATGGCTTTGGAAGAAATCGGCTCGATCATTTGAAGAAATGACCAACCTTTCCAAAGGACTGAGAGAGCTCTTAATAGAGCATTTCGAACTTCCTGCAGTCTCCATTGTAGAAGAACAAATCAGCGAAGACAAAACTATTAAAAATGCCTTCCGCTTAGCTGATGGAAAAATTACGGAAGGGGTATTGATTCCAACCCCTAAAAGAGTAACTGCCTGTATTTCTTCACAAGTAGGTTGCAGTTTAACCTGTAAATTTTGCGCTACAGGAAAATTAAAATTGATGCGAAACATTCAGTTTGACGAGATTTACGATCAAGTAGCCATCATTAAGGAGCAAGCAGAAAAGTACTATGACCGTCCACTTTCCAATATCGTTTACATGGGGATGGGAGAACCTTTATTAAATTACAGTCAGGTTCTAAAGTCAATCGAAAAAATCACCTCACCCGAGGGTCTTGGAATGTCTCCGAAACGAATTACAGTATCTACTGCAGGCATTGCTAAGTTAATTCGAAAATTAGGCGACGATAAAGTAAAATTCAATTTAGCCTTATCACTTCATGCCGCTAACGATGAAAAGCGCAGTAAATTAATGCCCATCAACGATCAAAATAATTTAGAGGTTTTAGCTGAGGCCTTGAAGTACTTTTATGAAAAAACAGAAACTAGAGTTACCTTCGAATACATTATTTTCAAAGGCTTTAACGATGAAATTGAAGATGCTAAAGAATTGGCAGAATTCTGCAAACATGTGCCATGTAAAATCAACATTATAGAATATAACCCAATCGATGACGCAGAATTTCAGCAAGCAGATTCTTCTAAAGTAGATGCTTTTGCCCACTTTCTAGAAAGCAAAAACCTGATTGTGAATATCAGAAGAAGTAGAGGGAAAGACATTGATGCTGCTTGTGGACAGCTAGCAAATAAAAATGGCGCAATTGCTGTCTAATGCATTAAATTTGTTGGTAGAATGAGTCGGATAAATGTAAAAGACATAAAAGCACCAGTTGCAGCAGAAA
>JAESST010000225.1 GCA_016763995.1 Flavobacteriales bacterium
CATGCACAAGACAGTGGCGACCAAGTTGGTCGAGCAGTGTATACCGATAGTAACGGTTTATACCAATTCCAAGTGGAAGCAGGTATTTACAAAGTTCAACCACATTTAAATCCATTTGGACTTGGAGAGGGTGCAAGAACAGCATATTTATCATTAACCAGAGGAGATGGTGGGCAAAATTTGGTGGGCACAGAGAAAGGCGATGCAATGGGCCTGCTGAGAACACAAGAATTGCTAGAAGCACGAAAAGAAGATGGAGGAGAGCAATTTTTTAGTCGTGTAGACGATTTTGGATATTCTAAAACAGCAGATGAAACTTTTGAAAAGTGGAACAAGCAAGAGGTCTTATCAGATGTTGTTTATGTGATCAGAAAATTTAGACCAGATATTATTGTTACACGTTTTCCGCCAGACTCGAGAGCAGGACATGGACATCATACCGCCTCCGCTGTGCTAGCTGAAGAAGCATTTAAACTAGCAGCAGATGAAAAAGCATTCCCAGAGCAACTAAAAACATTGGACGTTTGGCAAGCCAAAAGAATACTTTGGAATACTTCTGTTTGGTGGGATCAACGATTACCAGAGAAAGCGGCAAAAGCAGAAGATTACATCAAAATTGACATTGGAGATTACAGCAAATTACTAGGCCTTTCTTATTCAGAGATTGCAGCAGATAGTCGATCTCAACATAAGAGTCAAGGTTTTGGTTCTGCAAGAAGCAGAGGAACAAAATTGGAATATTTAAAACATATTGATGGAGACCAAGCCAAAAGTGATTTATTCGAAGGGATAAACACAACTTGGGCAAGAGTTCAAAATGGAGCTAAAGTTCAAAGTATTTTGAATCAAATTATTACTCAGTACGATATTATGAACCCATCTACCTCCGTAAAAGGTTTGGTTGATCTTTATTCTGTCATGCGATCGTTACAAGCTAATTATTATGTTCCTGAAAAATTGAGCGCTCTGAGAAACATTATTAAAGCTGCTGCAGGAATTAAAGCCGAAGCATTAACTGATAATTATAACTATGTAAATACAGATAACATTTCAGGAAAATTTACACTGATTCAACGTTCTGACTTGACCATAACGTTAAAATCAGTTGATCCTCCATTAGATTCTAGTTTTGAAAACAATCAACTTGGAATGAATGAAGTACATGAATTTCCATTTACAATTCGTGCAAAAAATGGCATTTCACACCCTTATTGGCTCCCTTATGAAACTTATAAGGAGCGTATGTCTTTTGGCTTAGCATTGAGAGGACAACCTGAAGCAGGCGCAATACAAAACTTCAGTTATATCCTAAATTTATTTGAAACAGATATTCAATTTGAAGAACCCATCGACTATAAGTCTACTGACAGAGTAAAAGGGGAATTGCATAGAAATGTTATCATTAGTCCAAATGTAACTGCAACACCTTCCGAAAAAGTATATATTTTCTCTTCTGATCAAGCTCAAAATATTGGGGTATTACTCGAAGGAAATAAGAATGGAGCAAAAGGAAACATTAGCATCAATATCCCCGAAGGATGGGAAGCTAAGCCTAAATCTATTGATTATGAATTTAGTTTTGTCGGAGAACAAAAGGCCATTTCATTTCAGTTGTTCCCTTCCACGAAAGCTTCAATTGGGGAAATTACCTTTACTGTTGATGGGAAGGCTGCTAAAGCAGTTCAACGAATAGAGTACGATCATATTCGCCCGCAAATCATGTTTCCTGAGGCAATTGCCAAAGTAGTTAAAATGGATTTGAACAAAACCGTTAAAAACATTGGTTATGTAAAAGGAAGTGGCGATGAAGTAGCTCAAAATCTAGGACAAGTTGGATTCAATGTAGTTTC
The DNA here is from genome assembly GCA_016763995.1 of Flavobacteriales bacterium. Classification (GTDB taxonomy): domain Bacteria; phylum Bacteroidota; class Bacteroidia; order Flavobacteriales_E; family Vicingaceae; genus NORP294. The sequence continues at coordinate 1,851 of JAESST010000225.1, forward strand.
ATTCGATGCAAAAGATTTAGCTGTAATGGACTTGTCCTTATTTGAAACCATAATTGTTGGAATTAGAGCATACAATACGCAACCAAGTATGAAAAACGGAAATGCTATTCTCAATGAATTTGTAAAGAACGGAGGGAACGTAATCGTTCAGTACAATACAAGTAGAGGAATTGCTGAAGGAGCCATTGGCCCATATCCGTTCCATTTGTCTAGAAAAAGAGTTACCAAAGAAGAAGCGAAACCAACATTTTTAGCACCTAAACACCCTTTATTGAATACTCCAAATAAATTATCTAAAGAAGATTTTAACGGTTGGGTACAAGAGAGAGGTTTATATTTCGCTGACAAATGGGATGAGAAGTACACTCCTATTATTGCATGGAACGATCCTGGAGAAAAGCCTCAAAAAGGAAGTATTTTAGTCGCTGATTATGGAAAAGGACATTTCATATTCACAGGAATTTCTTTCTTCCGTCAGTTACCTGTAGGAGTGCCAGGAGCTTATCGCTTACTAACAAACATGATTTCTTATGGAAAGTAAACTCGAAGAAAGGCCTCCATTTTTTAAAAAATGGAATAGCCTATATACCTTTTTAGTCATTTTTGAAGTCGTATTGATCTTATTCTTTATTTGGATAACAAACACCTATTCAGCATGAATGGATTAAGTTGGATTGATTGGACAGTGATGTTAGGCACCTTGTTTACCATTGTTGCCTATGGGGTTTGGAAGACAAGAGGCGCAAAAGACATTGAAGGTTACCTATTAGGCGGCAAAGAGTCCAATTGGTGGACGATTGGCTTATCAGTAATGGCAACTCAAGCCTCGGCAATTACTTTTTTATCTACACCGGGCCAAGCCTATATGGAAGGTATGGGTTTCGTGCAATTCTACTTTGGCTTGCCCCTAGCCATGATTGTAATTTCCACCGTTTTTATTCCACTCTATTACAAACTCAAGGTTTACACTGCCTACGAATTTTTAGAATCTAGATTCGATAATAAAACAAGGTTATTAACCGCTTCACTTTTCCTATTACAGAGGGGCTTGGCAGCAGGAATCACCATTTATGCCCCTGCCATTATTTTATCTCAAATTCTATCAATAGAACTGAATTATACCATCTTTTTCATTGGCGGATTAGTCATTATTTATACCGTTTCTGGCGGTACAAAAGCTGTCAGTCAAACGCACAAACAACAAATGGCTGTTATCTTTTTGGGAATGTTCATCGCTGCAGGGTTTTTAATTTCTTATCTAACAGATAATGTTTCCTTTTCAGAAGGAATTCAAGTTGCCGGGATCATGGATAAAATGGAAGTGATTGATTGGAACTTTGATCCAGGCAGTCGCTACAACATTTGGTCTGGAATTTTAGGTGGTTTCTTTTTACAACTGAGTTACTTTGGAACCGATCAATCGCAAGTACAACGTTACCTCTCCGGAAGTTCGATTAAAGAAAGTCGATTGGGATTAATGTTCAATGGTTTGCTTAAAATTCCAATGCAATTTTTCATCTTATTTGTCGGTATTTTATTGTTCTTGTTTTACCAATTTGTAATGCCCCCACTCCACTTTAATGCAGAGAATGTAGAACAGGTAAAACAATCTGAATACGCATTAGAGTACGAAGCATTGGAAGATAAACAACAACTCATTTTTGATGCGAAGAAAGATTTGATTTTCCAATACCAGAAAAACCCAGAAAGTGAAGACTTAAAAGTTGCTATTAAAGCTTATCATGCAGAAGAAAGAGCCTTAATGAAAGATTCTAAGGCATTGATATTAAAAGCAAATCCTGCAGCTAGCACCGAAGATGATGATTATATTTTCATCACCTTCGTCACTAATTTTTTACCAATAGGCTTGATTGGTTTATTGTTAGCTGTTATCTTTTCTGCTGCTATGTCTTCTACCTCCGCAGAGTTAAATGCCCTGGCAAGCACCACAACGATAGACATTTACAAACGAAATATCAAGCAAGATGGAGATGACAAACATTACTTAACTCGCTCGAAACTATTTACCTTTATGTTTGGCATTTTAGCCATCATTTTTGCGGTTATGGCAGATCTCTTCGATAACTTAATTGAAGCGGTAAATATTTTAGGTTCTCTATTTTATGGTACTATTTTGGGTGTTTTCTTAGTCGCCTTTTTCTTCAAAAAGGTAAAAGGGAATGCTGTATTTACTGCCGCACTTATTTCTCAGGCCATCATTATTGCTTTGTATACCATGAACCGAATGGAAATCATCGACATCGCTTATTTATGGTACAACTTAATTGCACCAGGATTGGTGATTGGTTTTGCGCTAGTGTTACAGAGTACAATGAAAATTAACACAAAAGCCTAATATGTCGCTTCCTCCCGATTATTTTAGTCTAGCCTCTAACTTCTTAGATTTATCGGAGTCTATTATTACACAAATGATTAAAAGTGGAAACCCAGCTGGTTCCTTTATTTCTTCCGATCCTAAAGAAACATTAGAAGAAAGACATAAAGAATCAGTTCGATGGAGCGATCAAAATGTAGCAATTCCGTTATTGTTTAATTTTTATCATGGCTTAGAACTCACCTTAAAAGGTATGTTAAGCCCTATTGGTAAAATCCCCAAAGAAAAAAGCCACAAGCTATCTTACCTATTAGAGGTGTTAGAGAACAATTCAGAAGTCAATTCTAATTTTTCTACAATTGTTAAAAAATATAGTGGTATCGATAATCAATTTAGCCCTCTGTTCAAAAAAAACGCTTTAACTGGAGATCAATTTTATCAAATCTTTAAGTACCCTGAATTATCACAAGAGAAACAGTTCGATTTTTCAAGTATCCATCACCAAGAGGAAATTAGCCTTGACATGTTTATAGAATTAAAAGATAACATAGGAGAAATTCATCGTTTAAAGGAGCAATGGTGGCAAGAAAACAGGCATTTAAGTAACTATTAACTTGAAAATAGATCGGAAAAATGTGCTGAGAGCTATCACAATTTATGTAGTAGAGCACAAGGATAATTTAGTTGGAAGAGTTACAGACTGACCCTCCCCTTTTGTTCCCCTCCGAGGAGGGGAATTAGATTCGTTTCAAATCAGATATTATTTTACTTGCCGGTGGTTTCGCCTATGGAAATAAAAATTGGAAATTTGATAAAAATGGTTTAATCTAAAAACGTTTTGCGAGCATCAACGATTTAGCCATTAATAAAAGCGTTTGAAAGTTAAAGTAGTACTTGTAACTATTTCTTACCTTTAGCAGTATGAAAAATTTCATACTACTCATCTTTGTCTTTGTAAGCACAATAATCAATGCTCAAATAAACTTTATTGGCTTCGACACTACTGTTTGTGGGAGCGCTCTTACTCAAAACTATACCTTTACTAACTATAGTACCGGTGGAGGACCAAGTTCTGCTAGGCATGGATTTAGAGTTTTTAAAAATGGGATCCAAGTTCACCAATCTACTGCAGGGAATGGAATAAATTCTAAATTTGCTATAGATATGTTGTTCATCAACGATTCTATTGGATTTCTCACATTTCGTTCTGGTCAAGGAGGTAATCATGTGTTAAAAACAAATGACTATGGTACTACATGGGCAACAACAAATGTAGGCGGTGCGCCAAATTATCATGAAACATATATTGTTAATGAGAATACTATATACACTGCTACGAGTTATCAATCGTTTATTATGATTATACGAAGCACCTCAAATGGAAACAAAATTTTACATGATTTAACACCTAGTGGTACACAAGTGATACACGACAATATTTTTGGGACTTCACTTTGTCAAAGAGATACTCTTAAAGTAGCATTTACCTATAACGGGTCACCTGTTAATTATCACTTTGTACTTCATCAATTAAGCACATCAATTCAAAAGCAGACAGCCAACGATCAAAATACACTAGTCTATCCTAATCCTGCTAGAACGTTTTTTAGTTTCGAAAACCTGTCAATAGAGACTTCTCAAGTGCAATTGTATTCTATAACTGGAAGCTTAATTAAGAATTATTCACAACAAGACATTCTAACAAATTACTTTCACATTGAAGACATAAAAAATGGGGCCTATTTTATTAGAATTCAATCTAATAGTTCTATACGATCAATAAAATTGATCATCAGTAACTAATGATTCCCTTCAGTAAGCTCAGCTTTTGGGAAAAAGAAAGCTACCTCAGTAAAGTTGATTTCTTGATTATTGGATCGGGCATTGTGGGACTTTCCACTGCCATTCATTTAAAACAACAGCATCCCAATAAAAAAGTATTGGTTCTTGAACGTGGGTATTTACCTACTGGAGCTAGTACCAAGAATGCAGGATTTGCCTGTATTGGAAGTGCGTCAGAATTGCTAGACGATTTAGAAAATCAAGATGCTTCAATGGTATTTTCCACTGTAGAACAACGTTGGAAAGGCTTGCACTATTTAAGAAGCATGTTAGGCGATCAGAACATCGATTACCTCAATTTAGGATCTCATGAGTTGTTTCTTCCCAAAGAAAAGCAAGCCTATCAAAACTGTTTAGATCATTTAGATCATCTCAATCAAGAATTAAAACCGATAACAGGGCTTTCATCTACTTATCAACCCGCAGAAAAACAGTGTAAAATTTCAGGGTTTATGGGATTTTCTCAAGCCATTTCCAATGCTGCTGAAGGGCAAATTGATACGGGTAAAATGATGCAAAGCTTATTAAAGTTAGCACATTCATTAGAGGTAAACGTTCTCAATGGAATCTCAGTTCAAGAAATCACAGACACAGAAGTGTCAACAAATCATGGAAAAATTAGCTTTCAAAGATTAGCAATTTGCACCAATGGGTTAGCAAAACAATTTCTACCTGAAGAAGATGTAAAACCTGTTCGAGCACAAGTGGTGGTCACTTCACCCATACCCAATTTAAAAGTTCAAGGAACTTACCACTTTGACAAAGGCTATTATTATTTTAGAAATATTGGCAATAGAATGTTATTTGGTGGAGGCCGAAACCTTGACTTCGAAGCCGAAGAAACAGATGAGTTAAACACTTCAAACACTATTATTAATCACTTGAGCCATCTTTTAGAAAGTCAGATTCTACCACACACTTCTTTTAACATTGAACAACATTGGGCAGGCACCATGGGTGTAGGAAAGGCAAAGTCACCTATTGTAAAAGAGGTCCGAGAAAATATTTACTGTGGAGTACGATTAGGAGGCATGGGTGTGGCCATTGGAAGTATCACTGGTAAAAACTTAGCCAACTTAATAATCCGATGATACAATTATTCATTCTTTACCTTGTTTCTTCCTAAATTAAGTATATGAAAACAGTATTCATTATTATAGGACCTATTGGCCTTTTGATTCTTATGTTCATGGGCTCGGTCAAATTACTAGCTATCCATATTTGTAATCGAACGGATTGTGATCGCTTTAACATCGACAATGTTGAATTAAGAACGGGAATTGATATTCCTAATATCCAATCGAATGAGTGTAACTGCTCTGAAGGTCTTAAATCCAACACCTTTGTATTAGATTTAGATTCCGGAAAGCTAGAACGATACATTCAACGAAATAAATTCATTGCTCATGAAGCTCTATTCATTAACAAAGGAGAAACAGAATACTCCAGTTGGTCGGCAATATTTAATCCTTCAACCAATGAATTAAAAATTGATCTGAGCTATAAAAACTAAGCGGTATAATTTTTGTTTTGAAGATCGCTATCTCTATTTTTGATCTATCATGCGTATACTTCTTTTCTGCTCTCTAATATCATTCTCATTTTTTCTACACGCTCAGAAAGCACGTAAAGAACGAGCTTGGCAAAGTATTGGGCAACTAAATTGGAATGATTATAAAGCTAAACCTAACAAAGCAACTTCCTTTAAAGCGCTAACCTCAACTGGAGTCACTTTTGCAATTAATTACGAAGGAGACCTATTAAGCATTGAAGTTTCCAACTTTTTTCATCCAAATTCTTCTTGGACAAAAAACAATCAAAGTGAAAAACTATTGAGGCATGAACGGCTCCACTTTGACATTTCTGAATTGTTGACCAGAAAGCTTCGTAAAGAGATTTCTAAAACCAACTTTAAAACAAGAGGCAAGAAATTGATGAGTGAAATTTCAACTATGTATCAAGAAAAAATGAAGGAACTTTCTCATTATCAAAAACGTTACGATAAGGAAACAGATCACTCCATAATTGAAGAAGCCCAAAGGAAGTGGGAAATTAAAGTAAAGCGAGAACTGAAGAGTTTACAGCAATATAGCTCCTCTGAAGTTAAAATAGAATTAGAGGATTAAGTATGGATTTTGAAATACTAGACACTCCACGATTACTACTCAGAAAACTAACTCCTGAAGTTTACGATTATCTCTATACGAATTATTCAGACGAAGAATGCATCAACCACCTAGGACTCCATAACCATCAAGAATTAGTCACTGAAAAGGAGAAACATCAAAAAGGATTGTCAGCATATGATCGAACTTTCCTCGTTTTTCAAATGATTGAAAAATCATCCAATCAAGTCATTGGAATGTGTGGATTTGTGCGTCATTACCCTAGCCATTTTAGAGCAGAATTTGGGTATGCGTTAAGTGTTGAAACTACGAAACGAAAGGGCTACATGTCAGAAGTAGCTCCATCAATTATCCAATACGGGTTTGGAAAAATGAAACTCATTCGCATAGAAGCCATGGTAGGATCTAATAATATTGCCTCTCTAAAAATTATTGATCGCTTAGGTTTTGAGAAAGAAGGCTGCATGCGGCAGCATTATCACAAAGATGGAGTAATGGAAGATTCCCTAATCTTTAGCCTCATAAAAATGTAAGCATAGCTTCAACAAGAATTTCAACCGCTGTTCACAATTGACCGACTCCTATTTTTTTGTTTTGTAAATTCACAACAGAAACAAACTCAGATTACATGAACAGCCCATCCCAAATACTACTAGAACAAAGTATTCCAAACATCACTTTTCAGCAATTAATCAGTAAAATTGACAATTCAAAATTGTTATTGGAGCTGATAGCGAACTATGAAAACACCATAAGTCCTCTGAATAAATTTCAAGTACAAAGCATCGTTCCTATTCTTCAAATTAGAATTCAAGCCATTGCAGATAGTTTCGATAATACAGCTAGTTTTAACAAAACCTGCCTTACTTGCATTGAAAGCTTATCAAAGCAATCGAAATCCATTCACCAACTACTCCATAGCATTCTTACAATAATAAATGCGGAAGACCACTCTTCTGCCCTTCAACAAAAAGCATCGAAATTATGCGAAGATTTTGATGCGGTAGATTTTACCATTCAACGCATGTATTTGGTATTTATGGATGAGACATTTGAGGAGTACTCTACCGACTTGGACAGCATGTCCAAAAAATACGAAAAGCTAACAAAAATGCTCGACGGAGATTCAAATACAACAGAATGGGTGATAAAACAGGTCAATGCAGACCTTAAGGAATTGAAGGATTATGCAAAAGAAATTGCATTAAACCCTATCAAAAGATCCACACTTTCTACCTACCAAAACACCTTACCCATCTACGCCGAAATAAACGATTTCTGTTTGCAGGTCAATAAAACTAAATCAACTAATCCTCTCGTTTCAAACGAGTTAATAGTAGACGTTACCACTTTGAATGATAAATCAAATTCCTTGGCACAAACATTCAACCAGTGGATCAATTTAATTTACCGATACGACCAACAAATTCAGGTTGTGAAGGAAAACATTAAGTGCTTCGAAATTATTGCAGACTATATTAGCATGAAAAACGAGACGATTTAATTCCACCCAACCTGAGTTCAGTTCTTCTTAAGAATTCAGAACGTAGCTAAACAATAATCTACTGCGTTGATCCTTTAGAGTATAGCCTGCTATATCTCTAAAAGTCCATCTTGTATATTGCCACTTCTGAAAATCTGAATTTCTACACAATAACAAAATTCATATTACCAACTAATTTTCAACATTATAGGCTAAATTTTCTTCATCGGCCAACGAGAAAATATCAAAAGCATTATCAGCTTACAATTAAATTTTTCTCGTTTTCAAAGAAAGAGAAATAAGGGGCCACTACCCTAAAAATGGAATAGCGGAAAACTCTGTTGTTTTTGGATGAATAAAA
>JAESST010000226.1 GCA_016763995.1 Flavobacteriales bacterium
ACACCAGGCTCCGCCCGGCGTTGCGGCTGTGTTACTCCTCCTCGACGACCTCCCGGGTCGCCTCGTCGTCGCGCCTTGTCATGCACCAGAATCACCTCGCATTATTCAACGTATGTATAGCCTAACTCATCGGTAACTGTATTTTTTAAAGTGAACCCAAATTCACTTTCAATTTCCAGCTCCTCTTTCAAGAAGGGAAATAGTTCATTTTCGAAAATACCTGAGTCTTCACTAAACAAAACAAACGAAGGGATTCTATTTCCTTCGTTTATTCTTAATTCTATTGCACCCTCAATAATAGAGTTAGCTTCAGCACCAGTCTTGGTTAAGTTTTTAGCGTTCATTCCAAACGCGATCAAACTTAATGCTGCAATTAATATCTTTTTCATATTAGTTCTAATGGCTAATGACTATCTTCTTTGCTATAACTTTTTCTCCTGAATTTACTTGCAAAAAGTAAACCCCTTGACTCCAATTAGAAACATCCAATTTTAATGGATTCCCTGTATTGATTTGAGTTGATTCGTAAATCAGTTTCCCTGTCAAATCCTTTATTTGAATCGAATTCAAATTAGTTAGACTTTCAAAATCAACTGTTAATAAAGAATTTACTGGATTTGGATATACAGAAATATGATCCTTTGCAGCATTGATATCATCCAATCCAGTTATTGTACATGATGTATCGATTGATGCAAATGCAGGAGTCCTTGCACTTATACAATCTGCGCTTTTTATTCTCCAATTGTAGAAGAAATAATAAAAGCCTGTAGGATTTGTTCCAGCGCTACTAGATTTAATGGATACTTTGTTTGCAATCGTATATGGGTAATTTACTCCACCGTTGTTTCGGTATAAGTCAAGTTGTGCTCCCTGTGGAATTCCAAGCTGATAGTCTGTTCCCAGATCAATAATAAAGTTCAAATTAATTCTAAAGGCTCCAGCAGGAATAAAGCTGGTTGATGATTGTAATACAACTCCGTTATTATCTCTCAATTCAATCGTTTTATTCCCTGCAACAGCAGCATAAACTCTTACAGAAAGTAGTTCTACCTTATCAAATACATCAAAATTTAAATGTTGATCACCGTTAAAGCTTCTTCCAGTTCCTATCGTATTAGTTATAGGACCTAATATCTGAATTGGCGCAGCTAACAAATTCTCCACCCAATATTGTGTTGTGGAAGTTAGTGTCGATGTTGTGAAATTATTTCCTGTTCCAACAGGATTACCTCCAACTTGTGTTGTGTACCAATTCAATGTTCCTGAAGCGGACGCAGTAAGAGTTGCTGTTTGTCCAGAGCAAATGGTATCATTTGTAGCTACAGGAGAAGTAGGCAAGTTGACAGTAACTAGGTTAGATTTTGTTGTTGAATCTGCTCCGAAACTATTCCCAACAACTAATATAACTGAGTAAGTTCCATCTGCAATGTATGTATGTGTAGGGTTTTCTTGATTTGAAAACGATCCGTCTCCAAAATCCCAAGTCCAAGAAGAAGGGACTTGTGTTGAGATATCTGTAAAATCAACAATACCATCACAGGATGTTGTTGACTCTACTGAAAAATCTGCTAATGGTGGCATGGTCGGATAGGCACATTGCCAATCTATTTCAAACCCAGGATTATTCACAGCACCATCAGACTCAAACTGAATGGTAATAGACCCTGAAGTAGAGCTAATTGAATTAGGTAAGCTATTATTACAAAATTCGCCTAACACAGGGTCATTTATTGAAGTTCCATCAAATATTTTAACTACATCATAATCACAAATACTACCGTTAGAACCCGCTTCAACATCAAAAAACGGGAAAGTTAAAGTCACCGTAGCTGCATTTGTCGGAGAAATCGTAATTAGCGCATTTTCATTGTTTGAATAATTATTAGTTCCTCCTCCGGTATCATAAATCTTACCGGAACATTCAATTTGAGTAGGGTTTGTTCCATTTCCAAGAATAACAACACATTGGTTTGCTGTATCTACATCGATATAAGCAATCTTAGTAATCGAATCAATTCCACAAGCACCTCCGTCAGCAATTAGCTTCACATCAAATTGTCCAAATACAGTGTATGTATGAGAAGGTACTCTATTCGATGTTACAGTTCCATCACCGAAATCCCATGTAAAGATTGTTGCATTTTCTGATAAGTTTGTAAAATTTGTAGAAAGAGGTACAGTACAACCTGCTGTAACATCTGCCATAAAATCAGCAGTTACACCAGGAGAATAAGCATTACCAACTCCTACCGCATGCCATGCATCTGCAACAGATTCGTGCTGAGGAGAACAAGCTCCATATAAATCAATTGCTGATTGAATTGAAAAGAAACGCGCCTCATCAAAATCTGAAGATTGATTCAAATAAACTGTTAAATTTCTATATGCAATTGCTGCTGCGGTATCCATTCCTAGACCAGTTACCGAGTAGGCGTTACCAATTCCATTTGTTCCAGAACCGCCAACAGTTAATAAGTAGAACCAATGATTTTGCACCCCACTATTAGAATGTACACCACACTGATCGTTATTCCTGTTTGGCGTGCAACCTGCAACTGGCACCCAATTATTATCCAATTTAGTATCAGGATCCCCATAAGCATTTGGGTTAGATAATGATCGAAATGCGTTTCCGATATCCTCACCTAGTAGCCAATTGGCTCTGCTAGGACGAGCAAAAAACTCAACTGCAGTTCCAAAGATATCTGAAAATGACTCATTCAATGCTCCAGACTCACTTGCATAAATTAAATTGGCCGTATTTGTTGTCAAACCATGCGAAATTTCATGACTAGATACATCTAAGGCACATAATGGTGTAGAGTTAAAGTTTCCATCACCATAGGTCATTCGTTGTCCATCCCAAAATGCGTTGTTGAAATTAACATCATAATGTAAATAACTGTTTAGCGCAAAACCTGCACCATCAATACTATTTCGCCCGAATTTAGCAAAGAAATAATCATAAGTACTTTCTGCGCCCCAATGCGCATCTGTGGCATACTGATCTCTTAGAGTATTTACATTGTTCCAATTATTATCCGTATCCGTAAAGTCAACAGCAGTACCATAAGTCGTTCCTTTTTGTAAATCATAAGTATTTACACCACCACCGCTTACTGTTTGTCCTAATCTAAAAGAGTTAGAGCTAATACTATCTACATTGATAGTTTGAGTTCCACTATAAGCTGTCACTGCAGAACCGGTAGTATTTGCCGTATGAATAATCTGATTAGAAAATATAATTTCCGCCGTAGAAGCATCTACATAAATCTCTTGTCTACTCAAAGGCTCTTGCGCATAGATATTGAACTTATAAGCCAAGCTTAATTCAGCAGGATTAATATCTAAGCTCTTAGACATATATGTTAGCTCTCCTGAAGGGTAATAAGTTGCTAAACGGTCAGCAGTTTCAGCTTTTAAATGCGCCTCTTCTCCGGATAACTCCCATTTGTAAGTAGTTGCTCCTACAAATGATTTAGCCGCTTTTAATGCAAAGGCCTCTGCTATTATTTCTCCTGAACTTTTTGGAGCCGTATCTAACAGCTTTCCGTTCATTGAATATATTTTATTGTTTTTAGTGTGAACAATCCATTCCGCTAATTCTATTGGATTTCCTTTATAAGTTTGCTCATATCGGATATGAGTAAAACCGAGTTGATCTACTTCTCGCCCTATTTCAACAAATGAGAAATCAGGCTCTCCTTTCCAGTGGCCTTGAAAAAGCTGATCTAATTCAGAGAGGGAAGGTCGGTTTTCCGAAAAAAACTCTATATAACTAGGAATTCGGCTATTTTCGAGCGACATTCTTTGTTTTACTATTTGGTAATCTGATAGTTGCTGAGAAAACATACAGGTGCTCGCTAGCAATGTAGCAGCAAGAGTTAAACATAATTTCATCTACAGTTATTTTTTTACGATATCTAAAATTAACCATTATGATATTGAATCCCTCATGAAACAACTCTTAATGTCCTTTTGCTTACGAAGCATTTCATTTAATACTTAAGCCAAAAACTACACTTTTGAACTAATCCATCATCCTTCTGTAATGATAAAATTTCTTCTTCATTTTTGAGAAAAGTTAAGGACGATATTATAGATTGAGATAATTGAAAATTCTTTTGGTTTCTAAAATTCTTAATGTCAGAGCACAAGGCATTGGAGGTTTCATTATTTCCAGAAATTAAGATGCTATAATCTCCAATGCCCACTAACTGTTCAGCATCCCTAGCATTTAATTTATGAGACATAATGAGCTCAACTCCCATAGCACCGAAATGATCTTTTACAATTCTATCATTTATTCCATTTTCATTATTTACATAAAACACTTCTCCTTTCAGCCCAACAACATGACTAAACACGGCTCCTTTATTCGTGACATAAAAAGTCATCTGCTTTTTACTTAATTGGTTCACATCTACATATGTTTCAAGTAACAAACATGATAGTATGCTCGTTAAAAAGCCAAATAGGTATTTTTTATTTATTCGATATAGATATTCAATTAAGAATATGATTGAAGACATAATTAGGAATGCTGAACAGGGGTGAATCCATAAATTATTAGAAACTGCATGAGGAAGCCTAGTTATTTGAGAAACGCAATAATTTAATATAGAAAGTTGAATGTCTAACAACTCTCCTAAATAAAAATGCCATCCAAAAGCTGAAACAACAACTAAAACTATAATTGCACAAAACACAATTCCAAATGCTAGTGGTATCACGATGGCATTCGTCAATAGGAAATAATTTGGAAACTGATGAAAATAGAACAAAGTTAATGGCAAGGTAGCTAATTGCGCAGCTAGAGAAACGACTAACAAGCTCCACAACTTATCTAACAAATAATCCTCAACGATTATCCAACGATAAACGATTGGATGGATCAAAACAATTCCCAATACCGCTGAATAAGAAAGTTGAAATCCAACTTCAAAAAGCGCACTGGGATTAATAAGCATCAATATAAATGCGGAGAGAGAAATAGAATTAATCACATTGATATTGCGCCGAAAAAGAGGAGCAAGTATTACGAATGAAAACATCCATCCTGCCCTTTGAACAGAAGGAGAAAAGCCGGTTACTAAAGCAAATCCCCACACAATACCTACTAAAAGAACGCCTCTAAAAACAATAAAGGCCCTGGTATTGGGAAGCTTTTGAAGGAGCGTATTAAACAACAAAAACACAATTCCTACATGCAAGCCAGAAACTGCCAAGAGATGCATTGCCCCCGCTCCTGCAAATGCTTTTTTATTCCCAATATCTATTTGCGATTTATCACCTAAGGTAAGCGCAACTAGTACTCCCAACTCTTCCCTACCTAAGTTAGGAGACCGATAAATCTTTTCTACATATTCACGGAGTTGACTACCTAATTTATAAATAGAGATACCAGAAGAATCTATTGCAAAGTTTCCTTCATAGAATACATAATAAACATTCTTGTTAGAAAGGTAATTTTTATAGTCAAATTGAAAAGGGTTCTTAGCGGATTCAATCTCTCTTAATTTACTCAACGCAGCGATCATATCGCTAGGATATATTCTCAGCGAAGTATCTTTATTGTAAACAAGCACATTAAAACTTACATCCTCCCAGCCCCCTCCACACTCTATCTTATCAACATTTACAATAAATGATTTAATTAGGCTGGCGTTTCGTTGCATAGATTCAACTCTACCTATCCAAGAAATAAGTGAACCTGCCTCTAATTTAGGAGGCATATGATTCTCCTTAGAAAGTGAAAAATGAGAAAACCCTAAACAGCAGATTAAGCTAGAGATCAATACCCCATTTAACCATTGAGACTGGTATTGTTTGTTATAAAAATGCGACAGTAAGAGAAGTACAAGAAAGCAACAAAAGCTAAAAGAGACATAAAACAAATTATACTTAGCCTCTAAGAAATGTCCCAATAATATACCTAGGACAAAAGAAATAGTTAAGCGTACAAAAGGGAAGGAACTCCAAAATAACAAAACGACTAGCTTTAGTTATAAGAAACTAAAACTAGTCGTTTTACTTGTTATCTAGAAATAATACTCTAACTATTAATTAGCTAAAGCTGATTTCACAAAAATGGCAATCATCTTACCGTCAGCTTTACCAGCCATTTTTTTATTTGCCATGCCCATTACTTTACCCATTTCAGCCATTGAACTTGCACCGGTATCCGCCACAATAGCATCAATTATTGATTTTACTTCTTCTTCACTCATTTGAGCTGGTAAGTATTTTTCGATAATTGCTACTTGAGCTAATTCTGGATCTGCTAAATCTTGTCGATTCTGCTCAATAAAAATACCTGCGGCATCTTTTCTTTGCTTCACCAATTTTTGTAGCATCTTAAGTTCTGCCTCGTCAGAAGATTCGCCGGCACCTTTCTCGGTTGACGCTAACAATAAGGCAGATTTAATTGCTCTTAATGATTCTAACCTCACCTTTTCTCTAGCCTTCATGGCTTCCTTAAGGTCGTTGTTGATTTGTTCTGTAAGTGTCATATGTTTTATTTTCTCAATAGCTAAGCCTACTGAATTTGTTTTCTAATCATATTTAATGCAGATCCAGCTCTAAACCAAGCAATCTGTTGCTCATTATAAGTATGATTTAATTTAATTTCATCCTTGCTTCCATCCGCATGTGATACTTCTAAGGTCAGCTGTTTATCTGAAGCAAAATTTTCTAAATCAATAAAATTAAAAGTATCATCTTCCATTACTTTATCATAGTCAGATTCTGCTGCAAAGGTTAAACCTAACATTCCTTGCTTTTTCAAATTGGTTTCATGAATTCTTGCAAAAGATTTTACAATTACAGCACAAACACCAAGATGTCTTGGCTCCATTGCAGCATGCTCCCTAGAAGAACCTTCCCCATAATTATGATCTCCAATAACAATAGAAGATACACCTGCAGCTTTATAAGCTGTTGCAACTGTTGGAACTGCCCCTTTCTCTCCTGACAATTGATTGACTACTTCATTAGTAGCTTTTCCAAAAGCATTCACAGCTCCAATCAAACAATTCTCTGAAATATTATCCAAATGACCTCTATATTTTAGCCATGGTCCAGCCATAGAAATATGATCTGTTGTACATTTTCCAAAAGCTTTAATTAATAACTTAGCTCCTGTTATATTTTTTCCGTCCCATTCTGCAAATGGAGTCAACAACTGCAAACGCTTTGAATCAGATGCTACTTTAATATCTATCCCACTACCATCTTCGGCGGGAGCCTGAAAGCCATTATCCTTAACATCAAAGCCTTTTTCAGGCAATTCAACTCCTGTTGGTTCAGCTAGTTTAACATGCTCTCCTTTATCGTTTATAAGTGTATCGGTTATTGGATTAAAGTCCAGCCTTCCACTAATTGCAACTGCTGCTACCATTTCTGGAGAAGTCACAAAAGCATGTGTATTAGGATTGCCATCAGCCCTCTTCGCAAAGTTTCTGTTAAAGGAATGAACAATCGAGTTCTTCTCTTTCTTATCTGCTCCCTCTCTATCCCACTGCCCAATACAAGGACCACACGCATTTGTAAAAATGCTAACTGATTCAAATTTGTTAAATGTATCAAACAAACCATCTCTTTCTGCAGTAAACCTTACTTGTTCAGGACCTGGATTAATTCCCAATTTAGAAACAGGCTTTACACCTTTATCAAAAGCATCTGCTACAATAGAAGCTGCTCTTGTTAAATCTTCGTACGATGAATTCGTACAAGATCCAATTAACGCCCATTCAATTTCAGTTGGCCAATCGTTTGCTGCTGCTGCTGCTTTCATTTCTGAAACTGGTGTAGCCAAATCTGGCGTAAAAGGACCGTTTAAGTGTGGAGTTAATTCATCTAAGTTAATTTCAATTACTTGATCAAAATATTGCTCTGGATTTGCATACACCTCATCATCTCCTGTTAAATGACCAGCAACCTCATCAGCTAAAGCAACAACATCTTCTCTTCCTGTTGCACTTAAATATCTTCTCATTGAATCGTCGTAACCAAAAGTTGAAGTTGTAGCTCCAATTTCAGCCCCCATATTACAAATTGTTCCTTTACCTGTGCAAGAAAGGCTCTTTGCTCCTTCTCCGAAATATTCTACAATAGCTCCAGTTCCACCTTTAACGGTTAATATACCAGCTACTTTCAAAATAATGTCTTTTGCAGATGTCCAACCATTTAACTTTCCTGTTAACTTGATTCCAATCAATTTTGGAAATTTTAATTCCCATGCCATATCCGCCATTACATCAACTGCATCAGCACCACCAACACCAATAGCAACCATCCCTAATCCACCTGCATTTACAGTATGTGAATCAGTTCCTATCATCATTCCTCCTGGGAAAGCATAATTCTCTAATACAACTTGATGAATAATACCTGATCCCGGCTTCCAAAAACCGATTCCGTATTTATCACAAACAGAACTTAAAAAATTGAACACTTCATTATTTTTGTTAATCGAATCTTGCAAATCATCATCTGCTCCTAATTTTGCAAGAATTAAGTGATCTGCATGCGCTGTTGAGGGCACTGCCACTTTTTTCTTCCCAGCTTGCATAAATTGCAACAATGCCATTTGTGCTGTAGCATCTTGCATAGCGACTCTGTCAGGCTTAAAATCTACATATGATTTACTTCTTGCAAATTCTTCTTTTGCCGCTCCCTGATCTAGGTGTGAGTAAAGAATTTTCTCAGTCAGTGTCATTGGCTTATTCAAGATCATACGAGCAGCATTTACTCGTTCATCCATTCTAGCATAAACCTGTTTAATCATATCAATGTCAAAAGCCATAGTCTTTTTATTTGGTGTTGTATTTTTAAGAGGTTAGCGAAATTAATCATTTCAGCCTTTTTTCCAACCATTCATCCCAATTCATCACTAAATTTTAATCATATTGATTACCATTGTAAGGTGCTAAAACTGGTTAAAGAAAATATATTCGAAGCAATACGTTCGGTTAGAAGCCAACTCTTACAAACTATTCTTACGGTTATGATTATTGCTATTGGCATTGTTGCCCTAGTTGGTATCCTAACTTCTATTGATGCAATCAGTGGATCAATTGCAAGCAACTTTAGCAGCATGGGGTCCAACAGCTTCACCTTTAGAAATTACGGATTTAGTGGAGGAATGCAAAAAAGAGGCAGGAAACGCAAGTATTATCCTAGAATTACTTATCAAGAGGCAATCGAATTTAAAGAAAGATTTGACTTCCCATCAACCGTTTCAGTTTCAACAAGAGCTTCTTCATTATCCACACTTAAGCATGAATCTGAAAAAACAAACCCTAATATTTCTGTTTTTGGAATTGACGAGAATTACTTCGAAACTTCTGGATATGAAATTGAGAAAGGAAGAAACTTTTCAGAAACAGACATTCGATACGGTTCGCACGGTGTAATAATTGGAAAGGACATTGAGAAAAAATTATTCCCAAATGGAAAAAACCCCATTGACCAGTTAATTTCTATTGGCCCAGGAAAATATAGGGTAATTGGTGTACTTCAATCAAAAGGAAGTTCAATGGGCTTTAGTGGCGATAATAATTCCTTTATTCCTTTAACAAATGCTCGTCAGTATTTCTCAACTGCCAATCCAACCTTTACTATCAGCGTCAGGGCAAATCAACAAAACGAACTTGAGCCTGCAGTTGGAGAAGCAAAAGGGCTTTTTCGAGTAATTCGGAAGGACAAAATTGGAAAAGAAGAAAGCTTTGAAATTGCAAAAAGCGACAGCTTTGCCAATCTATTTTTAGAGAATATGTCTTTTGTTAGAATTGCAGCAATTGCCATCGCTTTAATCACACTACTCGGCTCTGCCATCGGGCTAATGAACATGATGCTGGTTTCTGTTACAGAGAGAACGAGAGAAATCGGAGTCAGAAAAGCAATCGGAGCAAGCTCCAATACCATACTCATGCAATTTCTTATTGAAGCCATTGTTATCTGCCAGTTTGGAGGGATTCTAGGTATTATTCTTGGAGTCGTATTTGGAAATTTTGTTGGAAGCATTGTTGGTGGAGTATTCATCGTCCCTTGGTTATGGATGATACTCGCTATCTTCCTTTGCGTTATTGTTGGGCTACTCTCAGGTCTATATCCTGCATTCAAAGCTTCTCGATTAGACCCTATTGAATCTCTTCGCTACGAATAAGTGATCTATTCTAGTTTTTCTATTTTTGAACTTTTATTATAAAATCAAATTTGGAGCTTAAAAAGAAAATCCTATTTAGCCTTTACCTACTGGCATTAATCATTTATCGTATCTATGGCTATAGTGGGCACTTTGGCTTTGACGACATGGAATATGCTGAAATGTCTCATCAGTTATTGTTGGGTGAAGCAGACTTTAGTAATCATTTTACTTATCGATTTTCCATTATTTTCCCAACCGCCATTTCATATTTCCTATTTGGTATAAACGACTGGAGTTCCTCATTCCCCACTATGGTTGCAAGTGCTCTAGTGCTACTTTTAGTTTATCGTTTATTAAGAAAAGAATCTATAGCTACCATTTCCATAGCCTTAACTATGACTTTGTTTTCAGAATGGTTTCTATTTTATAGCAATAAATTGATGGTTGATGTTTACGTCTGCTTAGGAATATTAAGCATTATCTACAGCCTCTATCAAATTCGATTTCAGCAAGACGAAAAAACAACGAAATACGCCATACTATTTGCATTAAGCCTCATTTTTTCGTTCATGGCTAAAGGAACAGTAATACTAATTCTACCTCTTCTCCTATTTCTTTTCATTCATGACATCTTTCATAGAAGGCACATTCTATTCTGGAAAAAATCTATCATTCTCTCTTCTCTCGTATTGATGCTTTATTTCATACTCATACATTTCTTAACCGGAGACTTTACTTCACGATTTTCAGCCATTGAATCCAACGGATACATTAACAGGTGTAGTTACGTTATGCAAGAATCAGCAGTATTTATAAAGAGAATTACAAGAGATTTTTTTGAAATGCTAAGAAACGAAGGCCCTGCTAGGGGCTTTGTTTTTGTGATTTCTGCATTACTATTTGGCAAAAAGCTCCATTTTCTCAGCCTAAAAACACCCCTGAGCTTCTTTTTAATTTGCAGTTTCATTCTATTTCTCTCTTCAAACTTCATGAGTATCTCTCTCAATGGTTATAACCCTATGTGCATCGATTTGAGGCATTATTTATGGTTAATTCCTATATCTGCAATCGCAACGAGTTTACTGATCCAACAAATCTCAACGGACAAAAAGTTTCTACTTCTTGTTTTGATTTCACTTGGTTTATTATGCCTCAATACATTTCTATCAGACAGCAAGTTACTTTGGAAGCTCTATATTCCTCTAAGTACACTATTCCTTGTTTTTGCTCTAGTAAAGAATCAATTCTTCAGAAAAACGATCTTCCCTACTCTATTTGCTAGTATTTTTATGATACAACCTTTTTACATTAGCTCCAATGCAAGACGAGGAAACTACAATGCTCAAGTTGATTTTATTAAAGAAACACTTATACATTCTGAGGGCAAAAAAGTCATTTTTACAGACAAAGTACAAGCTCGTATTGGTTATTACCTAACAGGATTTGATGACTCTAAAATACAGTTCAGAGCATTTAATGAGGTCTCATCATATCTCCATTCTGATCTAGAAAAGAAGATCTTACTCAACCCATACACTCATTTCTTTGCAGGAACAAACCCTGAAAACTATCCTTTCTACGTTAAACATATTATAGAAGCTAAAAAACCAAGCGCTGAAAGTGATGAGATAGGAATAAGAGTTTACGACCTAGAAAAACTAGTTGAACCTGAACTGACTGGGAAAAAAATCATCAAGAGCTCCGCTAATTTTAAATCAGCATCATCTGGCTGGAGTATTAATTCAAATAATCTTACAGATTCGGTAAATCATAGTGGGCAATACTCTGAAAAACTCTCTGAATATTCTTCTACTTTCAAATTACAACTGAACGAGCTTTCATTAGACTCAACAAAAAACCTATACATCAAAATTTCCGCAAACACTCTAGTTAAGAGAACATCAACTGCAGCATTAGTTGTTTCTATCGGAGATGGAAACAATAATTCCTTTTGGAAAGGATTTGATATTGAGCCTTTTCAGCAAGTACATTCCAATTGGTGGACTATAGATGCTTACACCATACTTCCTGTTTCTAAAATTCAGCCGCAAAACTCAGAACTTTCTTTTTATCTATGGAACAAAGACAAGCAAGAAATATGGCTAGATGACATCAGCATCGAGATCTACGAATATTAGGACATAAAAAAACCTCGATATAACTATCGAGGTTTTCTTTATTATTTAAAAATGCTTACTCAGCTACAACTTCAAAACTAATTGTAATAGATACATCTTTGTGTAATCTAACTTCTGCTTGATAAGTACCAATCTCCTTGATTTGAGAACCTAAGATTTTGATGTTTTTCTTATCTACATTGTGTCCTAAAGCGTTAATAGAATCAGCAATTTGAATGTTGTTTACAGAGCCAAATATTCTTGTTCCCGCTTCACCAACTTTCGCTCCTACTTTAATCTTAGCAGTTTCTAATGCAGTTGCAGTTTTAGTTGCTTCTTCCTTAACCTTTGTCTCTTTATGACTTCTTTGACGTAAATTCTCTTCCCAAACTTTCTTGTTTGAAGAAGTTGCTGCCATAGCTTTCCCTTGAGGAATCAAAAAGTTTCTAGCGTAACCAGGCTTTACACTCACTAATTCATCTTTAAATCCAAGGTTTTCGATGTCTTCTTTTAATATAATATCCATTTTCTATCCTCCTATTTATTTTAATAAATCAGCTACGTAAGGCATCATCCCTAAGTGACGACATCTTTTTACAGCTTGAGCTACTTTTCTTTGATATTTCAAAGATGTTCCCGTAATTCTTCTTGGTAATAATTTCCCTTGCTCGTTTACAAATTGTAATAAGAAGTCAGGGTTTTTATAATCAATGTATTTGATTCTGTTTTTCTTGAATCTACAATACTTTTCTTGTTTAACGTCAATCGATGGAGGATTGAGGTATCTAATTTCTGATGAATTTTCAGCCATTTCTTTTAAGTTTTAATGTTTTTACTTTTCTGCTTTCGCAAAAGATTTTACTTTTTCAATACGAACCTTAGCGTATTCTACTGCGTGCTTATCAAGCTTTACAGTTAAGAATCTCATAATTTTTTCGTCACGCTTGAACGTTAATTCTAGCTTAGCGATAAAATCACCTTCTACTTCATATTGGAAGAGTTGGTAAAAACCAGTGGACTTCTTCTGAATTGGGTATGCCAATTTTTTCATTCCCCAATGTTCTTCATTGTGGATTTTTGCTCCAGCATCCTTGAGCATTTTTTTGTAGGTTGCAACTGTTTCCTTTGCCTGATCTGCAGACAAAACGGGTGTTAAAATGAAAACAGTCTCATAATGATTCCTCATTGTATAAGTGTTTATTGTTATTATCCCCAAAATTGGGGCGGCAAAAATACGAAGTAATTCAAAATGATTCTAACTTTCTATGCTTTCTATAATGTCATTTAGTAAATGTCGTTTTAATTCATCTATATGTTGCAAGAATTATTTAGTAAAGTGTAATTCTGATACTGTTAATATTCTATGGAAAATTTTGTTGTTTCAGCACGTAAGTATCGCCCCTCTACCTTCGATTCAGTAGTTGGTCAAAAAGCAATTACGAACACACTAAAAAATGCAATTAAAACAGAGCACCTGGCTCAAGCTTTTTTGTTTTGTGGTTCAAGAGGAGTTGGAAAAACAACCTGCGCAAGAATTCTAGCAAAAACTATTAATTGCTTTAATAGAGCTGAAAACATTGAGGCTTGTAATGAATGTGACTCTTGTACTTCTTTTAATGAAGGCGCATCTCTTAACATTCATGAACTGGATGCCGCGTCTAACAATTCAGTAGATGACATTCGAAACTTGATAGATCAAGTTCGTTTTGCTCCACAGATAGGCTCACATAAAGTATACATTGTAGATGAAGTCCACATGTTGTCTTCAGCTGCGTTTAACGCCTTTTTAAAGACGCTTGAAGAGCCTCCAGCTCATGCTATCTTTATTTTAGCAACCACAGAGAAACATAAAATTATTCCTACAATATTATCCCGCTGCCAAATTTTTGATTTCAATAGAATTGAAGTAGAAGACATTGCTTCTCACCTTCAATTCATTGCCCAAAAAGAAGGCATTACAGCGGAAGAAGAAGCATTGCAGATTGTAGCTCAGAAAGCAGATGGAGCCCTAAGAGATGCATTATCCATATTTGACCAACTGGTAAGTTTCTCTGGGAAAAACCTGACTTACGAAGCAACCATCGAGAATCTAAACATACTAGATTACGACTACTACTTCAAGTCAACTGATCATATCCTGACAGGCAATATCCCTTCGACATTACTATTGCTTAATGAAATTATTCATCATGGATTTGATGGACACCTATTCATCAATGGACTCGCCTCACACTTTAGAAACTTATTAGTTTGCTTGAATTCAGAAACGATCAGTTTGTTAGAAGTTGGGAAAAATATTAAGCCACGATATCAAGAGCAGTCCACAAAATGCCAGCTTGCCTTCCTAATCAAAGCACTTGAGATTTGTAGAGATTGTGACACACAATATAGAGCTAGCAAAAACAAACGTTTGCTAGTTGAACTCTCCTTAATGCAACTAGCATCTATTAACTCCCCGACATTGAGTCAGGGAGAAAAAAAAAAGCCCTTAATTAAGTCAGTTGAAGAGAGTGAATTTGAACTCTCACCGGCAACAGCTTCTAAGCCAAAACCACTTAAAGCAGCAGCAGTAACTACTCCGGAAATAAAATCACATGGGCTAGGGCTAGACCCTGCTCCCCGAAGGGCAGACTATCAGAAAAAACAAGAAGTTGTTAGTGCACACACAAGAGTTGAGGAGGAAAAGCCTCAAGCAATTGAACCCAAGCCCAAAGCTAGCTTTAAGAATAAGTTTGCCAAACTATCAGATCAGCAGACGAAAACATCTTCCTTATCTATAAGTGAACTCACCAAAGAAGAAGAAAAGTCAGAAGAAGACATGGCTTCTGAAGCATATACTTCAGAAGCAAGAGAAAGCTATACAGGCGAGGAATTCCTATTAGCATGGAAACAGTTAGCAGAAAAAATTAATGACAGCAACGAAGAAGGAAGCTCCATGGTTTATTCCGCAATGATTACTAGAGATCCCATTGCAAAAGAAAACTGCCAATTCGAACTATCAGTTGACAATAAGAGTCAAGAAGAAGAAATGGTTTTAAAGAGAACTGATATTCATAGTTTTCTGAGAAAACGACTAAAAAATGGAGCCATAGAAGTGCTTTTCAGGATTGAAAAGGACCAAACACAGCGTAAGGCATATACAGATGAGGAGAAGTTCAATAAAATGGCGGAAGAAAATCCTCATTTAATGACCTTAAAAAAGGAACTCGGGCTAGATTTCATCTAATCGACGAATTTAATAACCATATTTCCTTGTATATTACCATTTAACTATCAAAACAATTAAAATAACTATAGTTTTTTATACTTTCGCCATCTATTGTTTAACAAACTTAAATTCAATGAAAGTAAAATCAATTTTAGCAAGCTCATTTATAGCTGTTTCTATGCTGTTTATGGTAGCTTGCGGTGGTGAAGAGAAAAAAGACTCTGATACCCTTGACGCAAAAGAGTACGAAACGGTTGAAAACGACCCTACTAATACGAGAATCTACACGCTAGAGAATGGGCTTAAAGTCTATTTATCGGTCAACGAAGAAGCTCCAAGAGTTCAAACTTCTATCGCCGTAAGAGCAGGAAGTAAAAATGACCCTGCTACTGCTACAGGATTAGCACACTACTTAGAGCACATGCTCTTTAAAGGCACTGATCTTTATGGAACATTAAACTTTGCGAAAGAAGGTCCTCTTTTGACTGAGATTGATAGCCTTTATGAAGTTTATAGAGGTACTACTGATGAAGCAACAAGAACTGCTCTTTATGCAATGATTGATAGTGTTTCTCAACTTGCATCTACATTTGCTATTGCCAATGAGTATGACAAGATGGTTTCCGAGATGGGAGCTAAAGGAACAAACGCATACACTTCACAAGAAAAGACTGTTTACATTAACGATATTCCTACAAACCAGTTAGAGAAATGGTTAGACTTAGAATCAGAACGTTTTAGAAGTCCACAGTTGAGATTATTTCACACAGAACTAGAAGCTGTATACGAAGAAAAGAATAGAAGCTTAGACAGTGATGGAAGCATTGCATGGGAAACCATGATGGCAAACTTGTTCCAAAAACACCAGTATGGTCAACAAACAACTATTGGAACCATCGATCACTTAAAGAATCCTTCTTTAACAGAAATCAAAAAGTACTTCAATAATTATTATGTACCAAATAACATGGCAATTTGCTTAGCGGGAGACTTTAATCCTGAGATGGTAATCGCAATGATTAAAGAAACTTTTGGAACTTTTGAAAGTAAAGAAGTGCCAAGCTTTACTATAGCAGAGGAAGCACCACTTACTACTCCAATCATCAAGGAAGTAAATGGACCAGATGCTGAATTCATGTATATGGCATACAGATTTGACGGTGTAGATTCAAAAGACGCTCAATTAATCCAATTGTGTGATATGATTCTTGCTAACTCAACGGCAGGATTAATTGATTTAAACCTAAACCAAGCACAAGCAGTTCAAAGAGCAAGTTCATTTACCTATGTTCTTTCAGATTATTCTGCACATATGTTAACGGGTAGTCCAAAACAAGGGCAAACACTTGAAGAGGTAAAAGAGCTATTATTAACTCAAATTGACAGCCTAAAGGCAGGAGCATTTCCCGATTGGTTACCAGAAGCATGTATCAATGATTTGAAATTAGGAAAAGTTAGACAGTACGATAACAACAGAGGCAGAACAAGCATGATGGTTGATGCATTTATCCAAAAAAGAGATTGGAAAACTGCCGTTGATGAAGTAGATGTGTTAAAAAGCTACAGTAAAGAGGACATCATAAACTTTGCAAAAGAAAACTACAACAACAATTATGTTGCAGTTTACAAGAAGACAGCTGAAAAAGAAGGCAATCAAACAGTTGTTAAGCCAGCAATCACTCCTATTCAAGTAAATAGAGAAGATGCTTCTCCATTCTTGACTAAGCTCACAGGCATGAAGATTGATCCAATTCAACCGAAGTTTTTGGATTATGCTAATGACATTAACGAAACTACTTTAGAAAATGGCATCAAAGTACGTTCAGTTAGAAATGAGACTAACGGTCTATTTAGCCTTTATTACCTATTTGACATGGGTAAAAACAATAATCCAAAAATTGAAATGGCATTAGATTATCTACCATTCTTAGGAACTTCTAAGTACTCTCCTTCTGAAATTCAGCAGGAATTCTACAAGATTGGTTGCGACTTTAGTGTTTTTGCAAACAACGAAAGATCTTATGTGATCATGAATGGATTAGATGAGAACTACGACAAAGGAATCAAGTTATTTGAACACCTATTAACAGATGCTCAACCAGAAGAAGAAGCATTAACTAACTTAGTTGCTAATGTGATAAAAGGAAGGTCAAATGCAAAACTTTCAAAAAGAAGCATTCTTTTTGGTGCGATGCAATCTTATGCTCAATATGGAAGCAATTCTCCCTACAAGAACATCTTAGCGGAAGACGAATTAAATGCATTAACTGCTGATGAATTAGTTTCGATGATTAAGAATTTAACTGGTTACGAGCACAGAGTTCTTTATTTTGGACCTAAATCACAAGATGAATTAGTAGCTACATTAAAAGCTGACCATACAGTTCCTGCTGAAATGAAAGCAATTCCTGAAGCAAAGAAATTTGTAGAGCAGAAAAATGAAGG
Organism: Flavobacteriales bacterium; assembly: GCA_016763995.1. Taxonomy (GTDB): domain Bacteria; phylum Bacteroidota; class Bacteroidia; order Flavobacteriales_E; family Vicingaceae; genus NORP294. The sequence goes on from JAESST010000226.1 coordinate 17,924, forward strand.
AACAAATGTTTACGTTGTAGATTATGAAATGAAGCAAGCAGAGATCATGATGCTTTCTAAAAAAGAAATGTATAATCCTAAAACTGTTGCAGCAGCAGCAATCTTCAATGAGTATTTTGGTGGAGGAATGGGATCTATCGTTTTCCAAGAAATGAGAGAATCAAAAGCTCTTGCTTATTCAGTTTATTCCACTTTCCGCTCTCCTGGTGATTCTGCAAAGTCTCATTATACAATGGCGTATATCGGAACTCAAGCTGATAAATTAAAAGAAGCAATGGAAGGCATGACTGACTTGTTGAACAATATGCCTGAGTCTGAAAAGAGTTTTGAATTAGCTAAAAAAGCAGCTATTGAGAAAATCAGAACAGAAAGAATTACAAAAGCTTCAAAAATCTTTAACTATGAAACAGCTCTAAAAAGAGGTGTTGATCATGATTTAAGAAAAGACATTTACGAAGCAATTCCAACTATGACTATGACTGATTTAAAAGCCTTTCATGAAGAATACGTGAAAGATGGGAACTATAACATTATGGTAATTGGCAAGAAAGAAGGTTTAGATATGACTGCCTTGCAATCTTATGGACCGGTTTCTACCCTTACACTAGAAGATGTGTTTGGCTATTAAGACAGCCATTTAAAAAAGCAAAGCCCTGAAGATTCTTCTTCAGGGCTTTTTTTTTGATTAAACTACAATGGCCTAAAACACAGAGAGGAGCCCTTACGAACTCCTCTCTGCTTCAATTACTAACCAATTAACAAGTCTACTACCTCTTGTTGGGACAAATATACGAATAATTATACTATGCATGCATAATAAACCATAAAAAAGTTATATATTTGAGAGACTATTAGACTAATCCCTATATGAAGCCCACAGAAACGATAGATTACCATATAAAAATCCTTTGGCATTCCATTTCCAATCTATACAATCAGATTGCACAAGAATTTGATTTAACCCAAGCTACAGGTTACGCTCTCTTAAATATTGATTCTAAAGAAGGGGTTCATGCAACTAAAATTGCTCCATTAATGGGTATGAAAGCTACCAGTTTAAGCCGTATGCTTAAAAAAATGGAAGACGAAGGCCTGATTTACAAAGAAAAAGATGTAAGTGATGGTAGATCTGTAAAAATTCATTTAACAAAAACAGGAGAAGCTAAAAAGAAAATAGCTAGAAAAGTAGTGAGGGAGTTTAACGAGTATTTACTAACAAAACTAGATCGCAACACATTGGAACAATATTTTAAAGCGATGCGTTCCATTAATAAAGTAACAGAAGAATACAAAAACCTAAAACTCGTATAAATGAGTAAAAGAAGAATTAAAAAGGTAGCCGTTTTAGGATCCGGAGTAATGGGATCTAGAATTGCATGTCATTTCGCAAACATTGGTTTAGAGGTACTATTATTAGATATTGTTCCAAGAGAATTAAATGAAAAAGAAAAGGCAAAAGGTGCTTCAATAGAAGACAAGTCAGTTCGCAATAGAATTGTTAACGAAGCTTTCTCCACAGCAATAAAATCTAAACCTGCCCCACTCTACTCTAAAAGCTATACCAATAGAGTTAGCTTAGGAAACTTTGACGACGATTTAGAAAAAGTTGCGCATTGCGATTGGGTAATCGAAGTAGTGGTTGAAAGGTTAGACATCAAAAAAGTTGTTTTCGAAAAAGTAGAGAAATACAGAAAAGAAGGAAGTATCATTTCTTCTAACACCTCAGGAATTCCAATAGAGTTGATGCTGGAAGGACGTTCAGAGGATTTTCAAAAAAACTTTCTCGGAACTCATTTTTTCAATCCTCCCAGATATTTAGAGCTTCTAGAGATTATTCCAAGCAGTAAAACTGATGCTTCTTTAGTTGATTTCTTGTTAGATTATGGAAGAAAGTATTTGGGGAAGAAAACAGTATTGGCAAAAGATACTCCTGCATTTATTGCAAATAGAATCGGAGTTTTTTCAATCATGTCTCTTTTCCACACGGTAAAAGAAATGAATCTAAGCGTTGAAGAGGTTGATAAGCTGACAGGGCCAATTTTAGGACGTCCAAAATCTGCGACATTCAGAACCTGCGACGTTGTAGGTTTAGATACATTAATTCATGTAGCAAACGGTGTTCGAGAGAATTGTCCAGATGATGAAAGAAAGTCAAGCTTTGAAATTCCAGCTTATGTCCAAAAAATGGCAGATAATGGCTGGTTAGGATCAAAAAGCCAACAAGGCTTTTATAAAAAAATAAAAGGAGAAGACGGAAAGAGTCAGATCCTATCACTTGACTTAAATACATTAGAATATTCTGCTCAAGAAAAAGTAAAATTTGACTCTATTGGTAAAGCGAGAGAAATTGATGATATCAAAGAGAGGACGAGAGTTTTAGTTAACCACCCAGATAAAGGAGGAGAGTTCTATCGTAAATCATTCTATGAGTTATTCAGCTATGTTTCTTACCGTCTTCCTGAAATATCTGATGAATTATTCAGAATTGATGATGGTGTAAGAGCAGGATTTGGTTGGCAATTGGGTCCTTTCGAAAGTTGGGATGCTTTAGGCCTTAAAGAAACGCTTGACAAAATGAAAGAAGCAGGTGCAGATGTTGCCGCTTGGATTCAAGAAATGGTGGATGCCGGTCATGAATCGTTTTACAAAGTTGAAAAAGGAGTAAAACACTATTACGATGTTAGTTCAAAAAGCTATCTCCCTATTCCGGGAACGGAAGACTTAGTTGTTTTAGATAACTTGAGAGAAGAACATACCATTTGGAAAAACAAAGGTACTACCATCATTGATTTAGGTGATGGCATTTTGAACCTTGAATTTCACTCTAAAATGAACACCATTGGTGCTGAAACAATTCAAGGAATCAATAAAGCAATAGACTTAGCCGAAAAGGAATACGATGGATTGGTAATTTACAATACTGGAGGAAACTTCTCTGCGGGCGCTAATGTTGGAATGATTTTTATGATGGCTGTAGAGCAGGAATATGATGAGCTCTCTTTTGCAATTAAGCAATTCCAAAACACTATGATGAGAGTCAGGTACTCTTCAATTCCTGTTGTAGTTGCTACACACCAAATGGCTTTAGGCGGAGGATGCGAACTCTCTATGCATGCTGATAAAGTAATTGCACATGCTGAAACATATATGGGTTTAGTTGAGTTTGGAGTTGGAGTAATTCCTGGTGGTGGTGGAAGCAAAGAGTTTGCACTACGACTTTCTGATGGCTTAAAAGAAGGGGATATTAGAATAAACGCATTCAGAGAACGTTTCTTAACCATTGGTCAGGCACAAGTAGCTACTTCTGGAAAAGAAGCTTTTGAAATGGGTTACTTAAGAGATGGAATCGATGAAGTGATTGTTAGTAGAGAACTTCAACTGACCAGAGCAAAAAAAGCCACTATAGAATTGGTGGAAAAAGGCTATACACAGCCTATTGAAAGAACTGATATTAAAGTACTCGGTCAAGAAGCTCTAGGCATTGTATACGTTGGCGCTAACACTATGAAGAGTGGAAATTATATTTCCGAGCATGATCAATTGATCTCAGAAAAATTAGGCTATGTATTGGCAGGTGGAGACTTATCGGAACGTACAGAGGTTTCAGAAAGGTATCTATTGGATTTAGAGCGTAAAGCTTTTGTAGAGCTATGTATGAAAAGAAAAACATTAGAGAGACTACAAAGCATAGTAAGCAAAGGGAAAGTGCTTAGGAATTAATTTCAATAAGCACTAATTAATAATTCTCCTTGAAAGAGATTATTAAGAGTTAAAAAATTAAAATTTCAAATAAATGGACACTTATATAGTAGCAGGGTACAGAACAGCGGTTGGAAAATCTGGAAGAGGTTCGCTTCGATTCTCAAGACCTGATGACTTAGCAGCAGGCGTTATTCAACATATAATGCAACAAAACCCAAGCATTACTTCTCAAGAAATTGACGATGTAATTGTTGGCAACGCAACCCCTGAGGCAGAGCAAGGATTGAACATTGGAAGATTGGTTTCTTTAATGGGGCTTAATTCGATTGATGTACCTGGAATGACAGTGAACAGATATTGTTCTTCGGGCCTAGAAACCATTGCCATTGCCGATTCAAAAATTAAAAATGGAATGGGCAGTTTGATTATTGCAGGAGGTGTTGAAAGCATGTCTCCTATTGCTATGGGTGGTTGGAGAATTGTTCCCAACGCAAAAGTGGCAAAAGAAAACCCAAGCTATTATTGGGGAATGGGCTTAACTGCCGAAGAGGTTGCCAATAAATACAAGGTAAGCAGGGAAGACCAAGATGAATTTGCTTTTCATTCTCATATGAAGGCCTTGAAGGCAAATGAGAACGGCACTTTTAAAAACGATATTGTTCCCATTAATGTAGAACAGGTATACCTTGATGAAAGTGGGAAAAGAAAAACGAAAAGCTCTACTTTCGATCAAGACGAAGGGCCAAGAAAAGGAACTTCTATAGAAGCTTTAGCTCGTTTAAAGCCAGTTTTTGCAAATGGCGGAAGTGTTACTGCAGGAAATTCATCTCAAACTTCTGATGGTGCTGCCTTTGTAATGGTAGCTTCTGAAGAAATGGTGAAGAGACACCAACTAAAACCTATTGCTAGAATGGTTTCTTATGCTACAGCTGGAGTAGATCCTCGCATCATGGGAATTGGCCCCGTAAAAGCCATACCATTGGCACTAAAACAGGCAGGGTTAAAATTAAACGACATCGACTTAATAGAGCTAAATGAAGCTTTTGCCTCTCAATCTATAGCCGTAACTCGAGAGTTAGGTCTTAACCCAGAAATTTTGAATGTAAATGGAGGAGCAATTGCTTTAGGTCATCCATTAGGATGTACAGGAGCAAAGCTTTCTGTTCAAATTTTCAATGAGTTAAAAAGAAGAAATAAGAAATACGGTATGGTAAGTATGTGCGTTGGCACTGGCCAAGGTGCTGCAGGCATATTTGAAATGTTATAAAAAAAATGTTATGAGCGAAAAGAAAATTATAAAGGGTGGTGAATTCTTAATTACCGAAACAGATGCGAATGACATTTTTATTCCTGAGCAATACGACGAAGAGCAAAAGATGATTGCTCAAAGTTGTCAAGACTTTTTAGATCAAGAAATTTATCCTGATTTGGATGAAATTGATGCCATGCAAGAAGGTTTAATGGAGAGTAAGATCACAAAAGCAGGCGAACTTGGTCTTTGCGGAATTTCTGTTCCTGAAGAACTAGGCGGATTTGGAAAAAACTTCGTTACTTCTATGCTAACTGCTGAAGTTACGGGAGCAGGTTATTCTTTCGCTGTCGCACTTTCTGCACATACAGGAATTGGAACCTTACCCATCTTGTATTATGGAAACGAAGAACAGAAACAAAAATACATTCCCAAGCTTGCATCGGGCGAATGGAAAGGTTGTTATTGTTTAACGGAGCCTAATTCTGGTTCTGATGCCAACTCAGGAAAAACGAAAGCAATTCCAACAGCGGATGGTGAAAGCTACATCATTAATGGTCAAAAGATGTGGATTACCAATGGAGGGTTTGCGCATGTATTAACCGTATTTGCTAAAATAGAAGATGATGAAGACTTATCTGCTTTTATTCTAACAGCAGATATGCCAGGTATAAGCATGAATCCGGAAGAGAAAAAATTAGGTATTAAAGGTTCTTCAACCAGACAAATTTTTTTCAATGACGTAAAAATTTCAAAAGCTAATCTTCTTGGAAAAAGACAAGGAGGATTTAAGATTGCATTGAATATCTTAAACATCGGTAGAGCTAAGCTTGCAGGAGCTGCTCTAGGAGCTTCTAAGGCTGCTATAACACGCTCTATTGCCTTTGCTAATGAAAGAGAACAATTTGGTCGTCCAATCTCCAAGTATGGCGCTATACGCTTTAAATTAGCTGAACAGGCCATTAAAGCTTTCGCAACAGAGTCTGCTTTATACAGATTGAGCCAAAACATAACTGATACCATTAAAGCACACGAAGCGGAAGGCATGGATAAACAAGCTGCAAGCTTGGAAGGATTGAGAGAATATGCAGCAGAGTGTGCCATCTTAAAAGTTCATGGTTCTGAAACGCTAGATTACGTGGTTGACGAAGGAGTTCAAATTTATGGCGGAATGGGATATTCTGCTGAGGCAGATATGGAGAGAGCCTATAGAGATGCACGTATTAACAGAATATTTGAAGGAACAAATGAAATCAATAGAATACTCACGGTCGATATTATATTGAAGAGAGCCTTAAAAGGAGAATTAGACATTTTAACTCATGCACAAAAAGTAGCAGAAGAGCTAATGGAAATTCCAGATTTTGATTTTGATGATTCAAAGGCATATGCTGCAGAAAAAAGAACAATTCAAAACTTTAAAAAAGCAGTATTATTAAGCGCAGGTGCGGCGGCAAAAACATTGACTAGCTCATTAGCAAAAGAACAGGAAGTATTAATGAACATCGCTGACATGACGATGGAAACTTATATATGCGAATCGATGCTGTTAAGAGTTGAGAAAATGAAGGCGATGGATAAAGATTTCGCCTTAGCAGAAAAAATAATGCAAACTTATTTGTACGATGCTGCAGACAGAATGCACAAGCATGGTAAAGATGCTATCAATTCTTTTGCTACGGGAGATGAGCAAATGGCAATGCTAATGGGAATTAAACGATTCACCAAACATAGTCCTGTAAACGTAAAAGAAAATAGACAAGCAATTGCTCAAAAAATGATTGCAGAGAATAAGTATTGTTTTTAAACATTAGTTCTATCACATTAAAAGCGGCTAAGAGAAAATCTCTTAGCCGCTTTTTTTTTGAGTTATTTTCTACAAATCACATTTGAATCTTTAAAGCTAAGCTCAGTTCTTTCGCCCGTTAGGTAATCATCTAAGAGCTCTCCAGCTTTTATCCAAAACCTTATCAATCTTCGTTCAACACGTGTTCGTTACTTGTAACCTGAGCTCGATTATTGTTTCTAATCAAATCTCACTATTTATCTACGTTCTGAATTCTTAAGAAGAACCGAACTCAGGTTTGTAGAGTAAGGCTAATGTATGCTTAGAAGATGCGTATCGTTGAGCTAGAGAATTCATCACTAAAAGTAAAGACACTTAGCATAAGTTATTCCAATCAAGTGTTGATCGTCATTTTTAAACATAAAAAAAGCCCGAAGCAAATGCTTCGGGCTTTCATTATTCATGAAGTTAAACTTCTACTGAATCACTAGTTTTTCAACTTTAGATTCTGTTTCTGTTTGAATTTGCATGTAGTAAACTCCTTTTGCGAAAGAAGTAAAGTCTAAGTTATTTGTATAAGCACCTTGAACTGTTAAGCCCTCAGTGTATACTACTTGTCCTTTTACATCTCTAACAGTCATCGTTAAATTTTCACTTCGATCCACTTTCATGTTCAATGTGAATAATCCATTTGATGGGTTAGGAGTGATTGCGAATAACTCATTAGTTGCAATCTCTTCAATACTTGTTACTGCATCATAGATCCAGATATTATCGAAAGAGAATCCATCAGATGGTGTAGGGAAGTTATCTTCTTGACCAAATCTAATTTGGAATGTAGAAGATACTGTCTGACCGGCTGCTGCTAATATAGCATCTACATCATACGGCCCAAAAGGATCGTAAGTAACAGTATTCGTAATACTAACAAAGTTATCAAGGAATCCAACCCATGGATCAGTATCACTTCCTCTCATCCAAGTACTATCTCCAGGACTATTCTCCTCACCATGCTCCATTGCATCGAATGTCAATGATAAGCTAGTATTAGTAGTTTGAGCACTAAGATCTAATGTTAAGATCAACTCGTTTCGAGTTACAGCTCCACTTACTTCTCTATCTAATGTAATAGCTCCTGTACCAGATCCAACATTAGCCGCAGTATTACCAAATCTAGCTCTACCTTGTGGGTCATTTGTTACAAATGCCCATTGGAAGTCAGGACCACATTTTACAATTCCGCTACCTAGAACAGTTCCACTTCCTCCGGTTTCCCAATCTTCAGTAAAAGGAAGATTTGTAACCGTAATAGGAGAACAATCTGTAAAGAATCCTGCTGCTGCATCAATGAGACTTGTATCTCCAGGAGCACAAATTGCTCTAACATACGCTTCATAAATCGTGCCTGCTGTTAATCCTGTTATTGTATAAGGATTAGCTGCTGCAATAACAGTAGTACCTGAACCAGGAGTAAATCCTTGTAATCCGTACTCTACTGCCCACTGTGCTGCAGGAGTAGTACCATTCGTCCAAGCAAGATCTGCTGTGGTAGATGTAGTAGCTGTAACATTAGCATTTGTAGGTCTCACACATGAAGGAATATCTTCATATCTGAATTCATCAATTCTGATGTCAACAAATGTTGTAGTTACTGGTAGGCTATGTGCCATATAAACATACTGATCAGTTCCATTGTATCCATTTGCAGTTGTAAACTCTACTGTATAGTTTGCATATGCATTAGCAGTTGCAAAATTCACTGTATCCATTGGTGTATATGTACCTCCTGTACCAGGAAAATCAACTGTACCAACAATTAACTGAATTGTAACATTAGCCACATTTGCGTCAAATCGAATACGCTTATTTGCTGCTGTTAAATCAGTAAACTCAGGCGAAATAATTGCAAGTGTATCAGTTGTAGTATATCCAAATGATGGAGATAAGTGAAATGACTGAATACCTAAAGAGGAATTAAAGTTTCTCACCCAAACGTTTCCATTTGGATAGGTAGTTAAATTACTCCAACAGTCAGCATTCACATTGATAGCCATGCTCTCGAATCCTGTATAATAAGGAGCCGTGAATGGAGCACAAGGAGTAGTAAACTCATCAGTTGCCCATGCACTTGTATCTCCAGGAGCACAAA
>JAESST010000227.1 GCA_016763995.1 Flavobacteriales bacterium
CTCATCTAAGGTTACATTAGTACTTGGGAGAATGATGGTAGCTCCAGCAGGAATTGTATCTCCACTAGCTAATGAAGGATTCAATGTTTTAATTGTTGTTGCAGAAATACCTGAATAGCTTGAGAAGTTAGTAATTGTTGTTACCGCCTTAAATAAACGGAATGGAGCTGTTTCTGGCACTGATACTGTAGCCTGATTCACCTGAGCTTGAGCTACTGGAATAAGCAATTGGGTATTTAGCGGAATGCTAGCGCTTTTCCAACTTGAATTTGTAATGTTCAATAAATCGATGTCTATGCTCAGCGTTGTTGCTATCATTGCCAGCGTTTGGTTCTCTTGCTGAACGATGTAATTGTAAACTGGACAGTAAAGAGTAGTTCCTAAAGCAATACTACAAGTTCCGCCTTTACCCGCAAAATATGGGTTAAGCACTTCAAAGAAGGCTAAATCCATTAACCAGGTTGTTGTAAAAGTTGTTATAGTGTTTGCACTGGTGCTAGTATAACTAAAGAGTTGTATTTTTTTCAATCCTTTTAAATCAGCATCATGAGCTTGAAATGCTGGAATATTGATTTTACTTCCGACCAAGAGATCAAAAGCTAAGCCTTCATTTGCAATGGTAAAAGCCTCTAATTCTTCTACTGTTGAAATGCTAAATTCACTAGCTATCTCAGCTATGCTCTTGTGCTTATTGCTCAGAATTTGATGCGGAAGAATTTTTAAATCCGAATTGCTGATTCCTTTTAAGTAAACATAAAAACGTTTAATGAGATGGATGAATGATTGTATGTTCACCTGATTGACTGAAGGATCAAAAGCAGAATCAGTTCCTCCAAGTTTTCCTGGAAAACCAATGGAAGATCCTAATTGTACAATCATGTCGGGATCTGTATCTACCGTAGCCGCGGTATATTGATAATAGATATGCTTGTACTTCTCCAATGAATTTTGCGCTTTGCTAACCCATTGAGGTGTAAGAGGAGTAGGCTCCTTTACAAGGTGCGTTTTTCGATTGCTTTCTGGTGTAAAGGGACTGTAATTGATGCTGAAATTGGCCTTTATTTTAACCTTCTTATTTAGAATGTCATCTTGAAGAATCTGATAGCTGTTCATTAAGTTAGGCCATTCGCTCAATTGAACAATTGCGTCGGTATAAGCAATTTTGATGGCAGGCGATTTATAGGGTGTAGCAAGCAAATCATTGCCAAAAAGATCAACCCAATTCATTTGAAATTGAACTTCTTTTCCATTAGCGATATATGGGTTTTCGCTGTTTGTTGGCATGTTCGGATCAGTATCTATAGGTTTTACTTTCAACCAAGGATAAACCGATGTCATTGCTTCAAAATTCCATATGCTACTATCGCCGGTATTAGATAAAGGCAAGTTGTTGTAAGTGCTTTTGGTATCATTCTGTTTCAACGGCCCCATGGGTTGACCAGCTTGACTTGCATTAAAGTCCGCATTCTCCACCAGATTGTATGAAACCATGTGGAACAGATTTTCAATGATTGTACTAATATTAGGTGAATTGCTTGCCCATTCGACAGCTGTTTTTTGGAATTCGAAACCAGCAGAACCAGGAGGTGCTGTTGGTGCTTTGTGTTCTACAGCTGAGTCAAAACCTGGTTTAGGGTCTGCGTAAGATTCGAGGAATAAATTTTCATTATCCGTATTGATTTGTCCTTGATACGCAATATAGTTTTGATAAGGAGCAATTGCATAATTGTTATTTGTAGCAACAGGGTATTGGTAAGAAATCAATAAGGTAATTTCTGTATCAGGTTGCTTAGTAGAGAAAAGGTGTTCTGGCAAAGCCTTCTGAGTATGCGGATTTTTGTAATATAAATAATAGCCGCCTGTGTGCACAACTCCTGATTCTAAAAGATAACGAGTTAATTGCTGATTGGCTTCATCCGCAGTTAAAGGTATTGTCGTGTTGGGTATAGGATCAGCAACTTCGGATAAATTCGACTGCACCATAAACAAATCAATAACACCTGCCGTTGCATTAGAAGAACCACTATCAATCAATTGATGAGGCGTTTCATATCCGTTCAAAATAGCTTTGTCGGGATACATCAATCGGAATTGCTTAGCTGTTGTATTGTTTCCTGCCTCTTCAATTTCGGTCAACAAACGAATTGATTCTGCGTCAACACTATGGATTTCATAAATGTTGGGTAGAAACTCGTTTGTTTCGTGTTCTACTTTTACCTTTCTTACTTGGAATTTAAGCAGGGTAGAAGGCATGTAAAAATCTTGAACTTTTTCAGCTTCTACATTATTTTGTGTAATCTGTCTTTTAAGGTATAATTGGAAAGAGTATCCACCAGTTGGTTGATTTTGCAATACTTGTAAAAGGTGTGGATCCAACTTCCAAAGTGTATCAGGACCTACGGCTGTAGTAAAAGGTTTAGGAGTGCTAACATTGATTTTATTGGCTAAAGCAAAATGTTTTTCTTTAGTCATAAACATATCAACCGTCATTGGTGAAGGAAATGCACCTTCAGCAGTAAAGGAAGTATTTAGAGCAGCAATGGCAGCAATGTCTGAAGCTCCAAAGGTGTAAGTAGGTTCAGGAATTTTCACATTAGTTAAAGGAGAACTTGGATTAGGAGTTATAGAAAGAGTCATTATATCATCTAGCACAATGTTGCTTACTCCAATTTGCTGTTGTGTTAGTAAGTATAAACCTGCTAGGTTAACATTTTGATGATTAACCGCTTTTTGAACATCGCTTGGTGTAGGGAGTTGCAAGCCATGCATCATGAATCTTGCGGTCATTCCTGAAAGATTCGCAAAAGTGGAATTGGCTTTTAATTGTGCAATGAGATTGCCAACTGTCGTTTGTTTCAATTTGCATAAACGCAGTTTATTGCTAGCTCCTGTAGCAAAAATCCCATTCATCACCTTTTGCTGATTTATTAAAGACATTGCTTTACTCCAGTCATTTTGCTTGATTAATCTAAGCTGTACATCTACTGTATTCTGAATAGTAACATGGTAATGATTTGCCAACTCTAGTAAATTACTAACTCCTGTTAATGCAGAAAGTACTTGAACAAAAGGCGGAATGCTAATGGTTTCTCCGGGTACCAAAACAACTGTATCAGTACCGCTTTTCATTACTTTATGTATGCTGGGGTTTGCAGCAAGAATTTCAGCTCCTGTCAGTTTACCGTAGAAGTTAGTAGAGGCTATCTTAGTCAAATCTTTCTCTACAGAACCAGCTACTGCGGGATTTGTGATATCAGACTTTTTAAGTTGATAAGTCACTGTTGCCATCTGAAAACTAAAGCCAACATCGAACGCCTGATTGCGATTGTCAAAAATAATCTGTGGATAATCGGATGTACTTAAACCATAGGAAGAAATAAAGGAAGTGAAGTTGTTTCCTGTACTTGTTTCAACATCAGTTTCCTTAAATAAAGTTTGACTATCTTGTACTACTTGCTTGGCAATCATAGTAATGAAATCGACAAAGATGATTTGTGCTGCCGACATTAAACTGCCTACATAATTTGATTCCGGCTTTACCTGATCTGCGGCATTTTGATTGTTTACTTTTAAGAACTGCAGGTATTCATTCAGAAGGTTTAACTGATTAGCATCGTATCCATTGATAGAACTTGCTTCGCTGAATTTAATGCTTATTGGGTTTAAAGATGGGCTGCTACTGCCATACACTTTGGCCTTTGACGGAACTTTTACGGTCAATAATGGAATCATAGGGAACACAGTTCCGTTGTATGGTTTACCTCCTGCAGGAATAACCTTATGCGGCATGTTGATTGTGATGTCAAAGAAAGCTTGAACAAAATCCAATGCCTGTATCCATCCCAAAGCTTGATCGTTATTTGAGGCAAAGAAATCTGCCAGTTGTTGGAGTTGATCTGAAGTAATGCTTAAAGTATCAAGGTAAGCAGCACCACTAACAGTACCGTTACCTGTATTTATTTTATCATAAGTAATATTAACATTATCTGCACCAAGCACAGTCATGGCTAACCAACGCAGCATTCCTGTACCAAAGTTAGCAAAGGAATTCTTCGCTGTTGCAGGATCTTCTGTGGTTTTATAACTGTAAGAATCAATGTATGTCATTAATACTCCTTGGGCCTTTCCTGCATGTGTTGTGTAATGTGGTGAAAAGACTAACTTGAGATCTTCAGGTCCATTTAAATGAATATTGGTATTGAAATTTTCTTGACTCAATACTGGAGTGTTTTTTAATGCAGAGAAGAGTGCAAGTACTTTAGGCGGATGCCCTGGTATACCCATAGGTCCTGTGCCCCAAGGTGGCGTTGTGCTATGTCCAATGGTAAATGCCTCTTTGATGGTGGCATGAAATTTAAGGTGGATGTGAATAGTGAAGAGCAGGTGAATACTTACCGTTAACTCTACTGAAACATAGGCCTTAAAGTTAAGGTGTATGGGTTCATATAAGGCAAAGGTGGCTCTTGCGCTAATGGCAGCGGTGATGTTTAAACGAGCTGAAATAATGGCAAAACTGATGGAACCATAAATCTTGCCGATAATGGCCAGCATGGCTGAAATGGTGAAATAGATTGATTTATCACTTCCGTTTCTAGGATGGTAAAAAGTCATCATTCCTTGAAAAATTCCAGCGACTGTTAAACTTACTCCAGCTGAAAGTATCCCTTCATTGATGTCTTTTCCAACACCTACACGTAGCGGAACGCCCAATTCAATTACTGGGTTAAATATTCCATTTCCGAAAGTGTTTGGTAGGCTTTTAACATCAGCTCCTTTCAATACTCCGAAATAAAAACCGCCCATTCCTACAAAAGGGAAAACTTCTAATCCGAAGGAATCTTTCCAATTGTTGTGGTAGGGGAATCCCAGGTCAATTTTGAAGCTTCCATCTGTATAAATCCAAAGCTTTAAACTTGGTAGAGTAACAGAAACCTCACCAAATTGCAAATTCCGCATAATGGTAGGCAAAGTCAAGTATATGTAATACATGCCAGTGGTATCGTTCACCTTTTTGTACATAATTTCAAATTGCAAACCGCCAAAAGGTTTAGCACTAGGCTTCGCTTTTACACCAACTACTAGTCCATATAACAGGGGGTCTAGAAATACAAAACCCATTTGGAATACATCTAAAATGCTAAAATCTGCTCCGATTAGCCAACCAGCTTTAGCATCGTATTCCAATCCAGTACCTGAGGTGGGTTTGCCTTTCTTGGCCCCAGTAGAATCCTGATTAAAAGTTCCTGCCAAGCTACTGATGGCTTCGCTTACAGTATTGATGGAAGAGAAATTAGTTGGTTTTACATGCTGACCAACTCCCAAATACATTAACTCAAAAGGAGCTGCTTTTCCAGGAACTTTTGGAGCGGTTTGGGGCTGCAGTGCATTCCATCCCGGACTGAAATCTTCACCAGTAATTAAAGAGCCAGTCACTGCTATGGTAACTTGCTTCTCCTGCGTAGCAGATTTCGGAATGTAGGTGGCTTTTATGCTCGTTAACTTTATAACAACCAAGTCAATGTCGAAATCAAATTCTATTGAAATGGCTTTATTCTTAAAATCATAATCCAGTGTAATGTGTCCGGGAATTTTAATGTCGTTTAAAATATCCCAAGGATCTGGTAGAATTAAATCCATGCCTGGTTCCGCAGCCTTGATTAAGAAAGTAAGTACCTGTCCAAGGCTTGGAATCTTATCAAAGCTGAGAGATGCAGTTTTAGTAAGGGTATCGTAAGAACCGCTTACTTTTAATTCATCGTCAA
>JAESST010000228.1 GCA_016763995.1 Flavobacteriales bacterium
AAGTATTCCAACCACTGTTAGAGCCTGCACGTTATAAAGGCGGACATGGTGGAAGAGGTAGCGCTAAATCCCATTTTTTTGCTGAACAAATGATTGAAGACTCCCTTTACTTTCGCGGGCTTCGGTCTGTTTGTGTGCGTGAAGTACAGAAGACACTAGAGCAATCAGCTAAACGCCTTATATTGGATAAGATGCAGAAGTTTCATTTAGGTGAAGCTCAAGGCTTTAAAGAGTACAGCGACAGGATACAGACGCCCGGTGACGGCATTATCATATTCCAAGGTATGCAAGACCATAACGCCGAGTCAATTAAGTCGCTAGAAGGATTTGATAGATTGTGGGCTGAAGAAGCGCAGACCATGAGCGCTCACTCTCTAGAGCTTGTACGGCCCACCATTCGTGCTGATGACTCGGAATTATGGTTCTCGTGGAATCCACGTAGGCCTACCGACGTTGTTGATGCCCTGTTCAGGTCGGGGGAATCCCCCACAAATTCTATTTGTGTTGAATCTAACTGGCGCGATAACCCCTGGTGGCCGCCAGTCTTGGAGCAAGAGCGCATTGACTGCAAAAGAGACGACCCAGACGAGTATGATCACATTTGGGAGGGTGCTTATAAATCAATAACTAAGGGCGCATACTTCGCAGAACATCTTAACAATGCCCGTAGGGAGAATAGATTAGGTCGCGTTGCCCGTGATCCTCTTCAAACTGTACATTTATACATGGATATCGGTGGCACCGGGGCCAAGAGCGATGCGTTCACTATATGGGCAGCTCAGTTTATAGGCAAAGAGATTAGGGTTATCAACTACTATGAAGCACAAGGCCAGGATATTGCGACTCATGTTAATTGGATGCATGAAAACAAGTACTTACCACATAATGCTAACGTGATACTCCCTCATGATGGTGGCACTAATGACCGTGTGTTCTCGGTATCGTATGAGAGCGCATTCAAGAGCGCTGGCTACTCTGTTAAAGTCATACCTAACCAAGGCAAAGGGGCAGCTAAGCAGCGCATAGAAGCGGCGCGACGGCTATTCCCTAACGTGTGGATAGATAAAGATAATTGTGAAGGTGGTATACTCGCGTTGGGGGCGTATCATGAGAAGTGGGACGACAAGCGAGACATAGGCTTAGGCCCTGAACATGATTGGGCTTCGCATGGATCGGATGCGTTCGGTTTAATGTGCGTAGCTTACAAGCCTCCCAAGATTCATGCACCACGTAAACAGCCCAAAATATCGGTGGCATAATGCTAAGTGATGAACAAATAAACTCAATAGTCCGCGCTGAAGAAGAAGACGCTATCAATTATCTCGTTGAGATAGGCAGTAAGCGTGCTACTTTGATGGATTACTACAACCAAAAGCCCTTCGGTGATGAGCAAGAAGGACAATCCCAAGTAGTGACTAGCGATGTTCAAGATACTATCGAATGGATGCTGCCTAGTCTTATAAGGACGTTCACGCAAGGCAAGACCATAGGCCTATTCGAGTCACAATTAGAAGAGCATGACCAAGAAGCCAGGGACAAGACTGCTTATTCTAATTGGATATTCGAGAGGGATAATCCAGGCGTGATGATTCTCAACTCAATGATTAAAGATTGTCTACTTCAGTTTACTGGTACGGTTAAAGTGTATTGGGATGATAGCGAAGACGTATCATTCACTGAATACCACGGACTTTCGAAGTTAGAAGCACAGAAGCTAAGCCTTGATCAGAATATTGAAGTGGTTGAGTTCGAGGAGATGGACGACGGCAACTTTAATCTTGAGGTTAAGGTCACTAACTCGAGTGGTAGAGTGCGAATAGATAATATTCCCCCTGAGGAGTTCGTTTTTGCCCGTGATTCGAGAGACTTTATCAAGCCTAGATTCATTGGCCAACGCACCCCCAAGACTCGCAGCGAATTAATAGAGATGGGATTCGATAAAGAGACTGTGAATTCTCTTCCTATGGATAACACTGAGCGTATGACTGAAGAGGTAAGCGCACGGAATGATGATCTCGGCAATGATGTGGTTGATAACCCGACTACCCAAAGGGCAAACGATACAATATTCCTCGGCGAGTATTACGTTGAGATTGACGTTGACGAAGATGGTGTTACAGAATTGTGGCAGATCTTTAGAGCGGGTGATGATGTTTTGCAGAAAGAGAAGGTTGATACCCATCCGTATGCCGTGGCAGTACCTATCCCTATTCCCCACCGAGCGCTTGGCACTTGTCCTGCTGAACAGGTAGCGGATATTCAGTGGACTAAATCGATAATGCTGAGGCAGGCATTCGATAACATCTATCAATCTAATTACCCTCGAACTGTTGTTAATGAGCGTGTTGAGCTTGACGACCTGTTAACCCCAAGGGCCGCTGGAATAATTAATATTGAGGGAGAGGGGCCGATTAGTGACTCTATCCAGCCATTCGTTATCCCCCCTATTTCTGGTGAAATATTTGGGGCCATTGAATACCTGGATAGTGCTAGAGAAATTAGGACGGGCGTTACTCGGTTCAATCAGGGTATGGACCCCGAGAGTCTTAATAAGACCGCCACAGGGTTTAAGGGGATCATGGATGCCTCGGCCCAAAGGACTGAGTTAGTGGCTAGAATGATCGCTGAGACAGGCCTTAAGCCTTTGTTCAATAAGATCATTGGGAACGTTTCTAAGTTCCAAGATGATAAGACAGAGATTAGAGTACTTGGTAAGCCGATGGAGATTAACCCCAGTTCATGGCGGCGCAAGATGGATTGCCGTGTTGATGTAGGGTTGGGTAGCGGTGATCGTCAAGAGAAGATTGCTAACCTCAATTTCATCTTAGCTCAACAAAAGGAGTTTATGCTTTCTGGCAATCCCTTGGCAGACAATGAAAAGGCATTCAACACACTTGATAAGCTGATTACTGAGGTAGGTCTCAAGGATGTTAGCGAATACTTTAATGACACAACTAAGCCTGATGAAGTATTATTGGCGCAGAATGAACAGCTTATGAAGATGGTTGAGCAAT
>JAESST010000229.1 GCA_016763995.1 Flavobacteriales bacterium
CTTGGGATGGTAGAATGATCTACTTTAACACCTCTAATCTGAAGTAATTCTTCTACATCTCTATAACTTAATGTGAATCTTTGTTTGAAATAGACCGCTTGTAAAATTATAGCTTGGGGATATCTATGATGCTTGAACATACCGAGAAGATTTTACTTCAAAAATATGTTTCTTCCTGTTTACAACGAATTAATACGACAGAACCAAAAAAACGTCTATCCGTCACTCCTGGGATAAACTGCCAATTTTAACTCTAATTATTCAGAAATTATTCAGGCAAAAAAAAGCCATAGACTCCTATTATACAAGGATTTTGGGCTTTTGTCGGGGTGGCAGGATTACCTTCCATTTATCTTCTTAGCTAAAGCTTCGAAATACAAAATCGGTGATCCTGAAGATAGATTTAGGGGACATTTGAAGCCTTAATCGCTTCGCTCTTTTATCTTTTTTGTTTCCGCTAAACTTTGAAGCAAGCTTTAACTTAAAACAGATTACCTTCCTCCGTCGGTGACCCTGAAGTAAGATGTTGATCCACAAGCCATTTTCGAACTTCGTTCTCTTTGTCCTTTTTTGTTTCATTTCAATTTTGAGCAAGCTCAATTCTATAAACAAAAAAGTCCTCCACATTTCTGTGAAGGACTTCTGTCGGGGTGGCAGTCGAAAGTTCGAACTTTTCTGAAGGACGATTTATACATAATTAATCAGGGAAAGGATGCATTGATAGAAGTTAATTCTCTGCCCAAATGAAAATTTAAAACACTTATTTAAGCAAATATGTCAAATTCTGCCTCCAAATAAACGGACTAATTCCAGGTATGTATCTGCAGTTTTAATGGGAGTGAATGAAGTTCATCATAAAAGTAGCAGAAGTTGAAATTCAAACATTCTAACTAGTATGTGTTAAACAAGCATTGCTAATACTTCTGACCTTTTCTTCCTTGAAATCATAATCTCAATCCCATCAAAAAGTACTATTAAATCTGTTTTCCTTTTTTTATATTCTTTAACCTTGTCTTTATTTACAAGAAAAGAACGATGCACTCTACAAAAACAAGAATCCTTTAACAGTTCTTCGTAGAATTTTAAGGGTTTGGTAGAAAGCAATTTTCGTTGATTGCTAAGATGTATCTCAGAATAAGATCCTTCTGCTTTTATACATAGAATTTCATCTAAATCGACATAGCTAATCTTTGCTAATGAAGCTACTCCAATTCGTTCAATTTTTCTTCCTTCCTGTAATTGCTGAAAAACTTTTTGAATTTCAGCAATTGAGGGGCCATATTTTATAACTCTATTTACTGCTTCAATCAGATCTTCAGGAATTAGAGGTTTTTCTATATAATGAGCTGCATTATATTTAAACGCTTTAAGGGCAAACTCATCATATGCTGTTACAAATATGACCTCAAAGAATTTTTCTTTAAAAGCATCTAATAGATCAAAAGCGGTTCCATCACCCAAATTGATATCTAGAAATACTAATTCTGGCTGCAGTTTTTTAATTAGTTCAACTCCTTCATTTGTGCTTCTGGCATCTCCTAATATTTCAACCGCAGGGCAATACTTTTTTAATTGATTTTTTATCGCAATTAATGCTTTCTCCTCGTCCTCAATAATTACAGCTTTCATCTATTTTATTTGGTTGGAACTTCTAATATAACCTTTGTTCCATTAGACTCTGAAGTATTATTGTATATCTTTTCTACTTTAACACCAACTTTATTGGACTTATTGCCTTGCATCAATTCAAAACGTTCCTTTGTAATGAGCATTCCCAAGGGTTTATAAGCTTTTATTGGATTTTCTTTTAAGCTTTTATTTTTTCTCCCTACTCCATTATCTATTATTTCACAGCGTAAAATTGATCCTTCTTGTCTAATTTTTAAATTTATTTCCCCCTTATTTGAATTCCCAATGCCATGAACAATTGCATTTTCCAGGTAAGGTTGAATTAGCATAGGAGGAATTTTCACAAAAGAAGGATCAATATTTTCATCTAAATAAACATGATAAGCAAATTTGTTAGCAAACCTCATTTGTTCCATGTCCATGTAATATTGAAGGGTTTTAAGTTCATCTTCCAATAAAACAAAGCTATGCCTTGAGTTCTGAAGAATCATTCTTATTAGCCGTGCAAAATTTCCAAGATAAACTTCAGATTCTGTTATATTCCCCTCTGAGATATACCCTTGTATTGCTCCCAATACATTAAAGATAAAATGCGGATTCATTTGCGCTCGAAGAGCTTTGCTTTCTAGCTGCAGCAACTGGTTTTCGATTTGTTGTTCTTTCTTTACTTTTTTAATATGCTTTCTATACATCAAATAAAAGACACTTAATATTATAATGGTTGACAGTAATCTGAACCACCAAGTTGCCCACAAAGGTGGTAATATGACAAATGAAACATGTGCGGGGTCTTCTGTCCAAACTCCATCGTGATTTTTGCCACTTACTTCAAAGCGGTATTCTCCAGGTGATAATTGAACATATTGGATGGACTTCTTTTTTGTAAACCGCCATTCATCATTAACCCCTAGCATTCTATACCTATATAAAATCTTCTTTTTAGATTTGAAGGTGGCGGTATGAAAGTTAATTGCTAGATTGTTTTGATCATATGATAATTCGTGATAATTCTGGACAAGGGTATCTTTAAAGTTTAATTCAAGTTTTGTAATTAACGTTCGTGAATCGTCCTTAATTTTATTAATACTTGCTCTTGGAATACTAATTAAACCCTTTGAAGTTACAAAATGAAAAAGATTTCCCACAATCTGAAAACCATATATCTCTGTAGTTATCATATAAGATAATGGGGTCGCATAATGAATGATTGAATCATGGACTTCATAAAACTTATTTATTCTCCCATGGCAGATTCCCCAAAGTGTATCATTTTCCACTTTAGAGAATCTAATTACTTCATTATTAAAAATTTCAATTAAAGTATCTTGTTTAAAAACCCCTGTACCTTTGGTTGTATTCGATACCCATAATAAGTCATTTAAAATGGCAACATCCTCAATTGTTCCCTTGTACATATCATGTTTACTTGCATAGTTGGTATAAACTCCACTTTCATACTTCCATAAAGCATCTTTTCTAGCAATCCATAATTCATCTTCTGCTACTTCAAGCAGGCGATAGATGTAATAATCAATGTTTGGTAATGTTTTCACAATTTTCCCATTTCTTATTTTGGAAATACTCTTTGCCCCTACAAGCCAATAGTTATTCCCAAATCGACTCGGAATAATTTGACGAATTCGACCATCAAATAGCTTTTTTTGCTTAACTTCTGAAAGTCTACCATCACTTGAAAGAGTGAAAAGTCTATCAAATATTGTGATTAGAAGCTCATTGTTTATACTGTCCAAACATAACTCTCTTATAATTGAATTTCCAATATCAGGAACAATGCTGCCTATATCATATTGTGTTTTAATTCCATTTTCAATAATAGTAAGCATTCCATTTTGCTGACCAATAATTGTTTTTTCATCGTTGACTAGAATGGCTGAGATTTTACTATAAACTCCTGTATTTCTTAATTGATATAAAGTGGATGGAATGTACAAAAGCGCATCTTCATAAGCTGCTAGCCAAACCCCTCCTTCTTCGTCTGAATAAATGGCTGTAAGTTCCTCAGTCTTGAAATGTTCGGTAAAGTTTGATGTATTAATATCTCCATTAGGAAACGAATAAACCCCCTTAGATTGTTTTACAGCCCATAGCGTATTTTCTTTATCAACAGCAATAGAACTAATCTTATGATCTAATACTCTGTGTTGAAGAATAGTGTCCGCATTCGCAATTATTAAATGGTTTCCCCAGCTAATTGCAAAATTGTTATTTCCTACCCAATAGGTATAAATTTGATCATACTTAGATGGAAGAGTCTTTACAATTTGAATAGAGTACAAAGGGTGAAATAGAGAATCATATATCGTTAAAGAATAAGAGTTATTTAAGCTAAGAATTGAATCGTTAACAGTAAACCCGACAGGTTGAGTCGTCTTATTTGAAAGAAAGACCCCTCCGCCATTATCTCCATCATTATTTTCTTTGATAAAAGTCAGTCTTGCTAAGCTATCTACTAAAAAGCAGCCATTTCGTGAACTTACAATAATCTGGTTTTCTCCATAGCTCTTCGCCCCAAATGAAATCCCTCTTCGAAGTTGATTCTTGCTTTCTTCATTAGTTGGGTAACTAATAAACTTCCCATTTTTAAAATACGAAAGACTTCCATTATATCCAATAAAAGTCATCCCAAACGGTCCTTGAAAACATCTTAAGGTAGGTTGCTCTGGTATCGTCTGTAATTTCCCATAGGACTTACTACTTTCACCATTAAAAGAGTTAACCCCCCTATTGTGTGAAAGCCAAATCGTTCCGTCTTTATCCTGTCCAATATCAAATATAAACCCTGTTGTATTTAAACCATCTTTTCTACCATACCTTCTATGTTCTGGTGTTTGTGCTTTTAGTACAAAGCTTAAGATAAACAATATTATAAAAAGAAAATTTCTCTTCTTGGTGAGTAATAATACTAATTTGATGATATTCAAAAGTTAAACCCAACTAACCCAAGTAATACAATACTCTAAATTAGCTGATAAGTGAGAAACAATAATAATTATAATTTGCTGTACTTGAACCGGTAATAATCTTTGAAGTAGATTATTTTGTTCTTTTACAAAGCAATTGTCTTCTTCCTTACTTAATCCTAAGACATATGGAATTAATTTATTACACTCCTAAAGTACTTTCTTATACAGAATAGGCGTCTAAGGACTTTTACAATAATTTCCAAATTGACTATACATTAACAGCTGGCATTGAATACCAGCTGTTATATCATTTATTTATGTGTGCCTTTACTTAGTCGATTTGATTAACTTCTGCCTACTAATTTTATCTCCACTTCGTATTTTAATCGAATACACACCATCAGGGTAATTGGTTAAATCAAGTTGTTTTTTCCCTATTCCCTTTCCTTCCAGAATCAACTGACCACTTATATTGTAAATTTTATACCTATATGGCTCATCCGACTTACTCAAATAATCGATTGTAAATAGGCCCTCGTTCGGGTTTGGGTAGATGGAAATTAAGTTATCGGCAATCCGATTATTAAGATTTCCATTTTTTTTCCTAAAAGGTATTGAACAGTCATTAATTTGAACTTCAACTATATCTGATACACTTAAACCTAAAGAACTAACTACTGTTAATGTAAAAACTACATTTACTGTACTACCAACAAATCTTGGACCATCGTTTGGATTTGGAGTTATCGTGGGGTTACAGATATTTTGGTTAGAAAGCCAACTAATGGCTGTGGAGGGTATTGCTGTCCAAAAAGGCGCGCCACCAGAGCAAACTCCTCCAAGACCTAAAGGACTAGAAGGATGTAATACAATTGAATTATCATTGTTTTGGCAAAAGAACATCTCTTTATTTGTTGATACAGTTGGATAGGGAATAGGATCACATCCACAAGCAGGATCTATAAATGCATGAAACTTACCTGTGATATTTGGTTTTGTTAAAAAACCATCATGTAAATGAATGCTTTCTCCTGCTTGATAGGTTACAATAGCATCTCCATTTGCAAATACATTTCCATTAGGTCCGTTTGCCCCTACATCAAACCCAGCATATATTTCTTCGCATGCCTGCTCAATATGGTTCGGTGGGCTAGCTTGATAGTTAGTATTTTCTATTCTTATTACTTCAGGCTTATCATAACCACCACAAGTCAATTCTAATTTAACATCGTCAAAATAAATAACACTTGTGCTCAATCCTGATGTGTTAAATACATTAAATTCAACTTTATCATAACCAACAGAAGCTGCAGCAGGAGCTAAATCAAAATTACCTGAAAATTCAGTCCAGTTAGTAGATGATGAAGTTGGAGAAACCCACACAAGCAATCGTTTGCAAGTAGAACTTTTTATTAGTGTCACCTCAATACCTGAACTACCATTCCCTAAAACGTCTGCCATTGGATCACAACCCAAAAGATGCCCATCCACATTAGAGACATAAAATGAAATATTATACCTCCCTGCTGCCAACGAAGAATTGATTATGGAACCCATTATTGGCTCACTTGATACAAAGCCAGCATAACGATGAGTTCCATTTACCCTCACTTCTTTATTATATGACCATTTGTTAGATGGAATACGGTGTAAACAATCCGACGAGAGTCGATCAAACAAGTCTGGAGATGCATTAGGTTGAGCTGAGCAAGATTTATTCCATCCTGCCGCTTTTGATATTTGACCAAATCCAGTAACAGTGCTAACTACTACCTCAAAGCTGGGGTTTTGTATTAAGTTTTGCGAAAAGAGTAGTACTGACCCCAACAGTAATATTAGTATTATAAGTGACTTTTTCATGTTGATAGAATTAAATTAAAATTTATTCAAGTTAATCTTGACCTTGAAATTCTAGAGCTTTTATTTTTTTTATATGTTCCTCTATCTTTTTATTTTGTTCAATCATGTATAGTGTTAATTCTTCAATTTTTTGTAATAAAATTGCATCCATTTCACCTAGATTTAGTCCATTGTCTTCAACCTCTTTTGCCGAAGGAACATTCGGTAAATGACCATTCTCTTCTATAAAGCTTTCTACTTTTTCAAGGCTTGTTAAATCATAGTTATCTTCAAAAACATAATCAGGCCATCCATTTAGAGTAACTTCTATTTCTCTTGTGGTTAGTTTACCATCTGTATCTACAAACATGGCATACTTTGGATCAGAACCATCACTTCCCAAATCATCGTCTCCAGTTATGAAATACCAACCTGAATTAGTCATTCCAAAACCAAGATGTTTCCCATTTCCTCCTAAATTAGGATCCGTTCGACTACTTGTTACTATAGCACTTCCCATAGGGAGGTAAATGCGTTCTGACCAATGTCTATTCGTCCATGATTTATAATTTCCACCTTCAATATTAATAGCGCCTCTTACATCCAAAGCACTATTTGGTGAAGAAGTTCCAATACCTACTCGACCATCACCTCTCAATGAAAGAACATCACTTGCAATTAAATTTCCGGGGTACAGTCTTTCTGTTAAGTGAAACGTAAGGGATGCATTCTGACTTCCAGTTCCTTGAGCTACTTCTTGCCAAGAATACGTTGAACCTTGATGATGCATAATTCCTCCTTGATGTGGAATACTTGAATGTGCCTTTACATATAAGGCATCTGTATAGCCATTCTCTCCACTTTCTACATCTAATCGGCCAATTGGACTTGTTGTTCCAATTCCAACGTTTCCATACTCATTTAAGAGCATCGTTATCGTATTTGCATTACCTCTGGTAAAAGCCAATTGCCCTTGATTTCCTTTCTGAGAAATGTAAGATCTCCCCTCTCGATGAAATTGTAAATCATTAGCGCTTAGCTTTAGGTGCATATCCTCAGATACGTATCCAATTTGAAGACCTCCATTTTGAATGTGCAATCTTGATTCAGGGTCCATTAAACCTATACCAACTTTTCCATCTGATAGCAGTACCATTTTAGAATTCACATCTCCTTGCGTATTAAAGGACAAACCAGAAGAGAGGCCATCTTGTACTATTTCTGAGAAAGAACCCGAAGTGGGATTGTTAAACCTCAATCGATCAGATTCACGGACTGAAAATATTGAAGTTGGAGAACCACTCAAGCCAACTTGTATCCCTGCATCATCCCCATAAGGTAATACTTGAAGTCTATTTTGGGGGACATTGATACTGGCAGTC
>JAESST010000230.1 GCA_016763995.1 Flavobacteriales bacterium
CAGTTATTGGAAGCTCAAAAGATGGCAAGCGTGTTTATGTATTTAACTCCATCCAAACCAGGAGAAAATTAGCAAAAGGAATTGCCTATACAGAGCAAGCAGAAGACGGGAGCTGGAGTGATCTAAAAAGAATAGATATTCCAGGTTTTACTGTTGGAAATGGTCTTTATTCCTTTTTTGTGAATGCTGATGAAAATATTTTGATTGTTGGAATGAACGATCAAGATTCTACGGACAACACAGACTTATACCTAAGTAACAAACAAGAAGATGGAACTTGGGGCGCTCTTGTAAATATGGGTTCATCAATCAATTCAACAGGGAATGAATTAAGCCCGTACCTCTCTTCCGATAATAAGGCACTTTATTTTGCAAGTAATGGCCATGGAGGTCTAGGCGGTACTGATATTTTTATGAGTATTAAAAAAGGAGACAGTTGGACCAGTTGGACAAATCCTGTCAACTTAGGCGCTCCAATTAACTCTCCTTCCTTTGATGCCTATTTCATATTAGCTGAAAACAATGAGATTTATTTTACTAGTAATAGAGATAATAAGTATTCTGATATCTACCATTCAAAAATCATTATTAATGAAGATCAGAAATCTATTGTAAAAGGTCAATTCAACTACAAAGGTTTGCCTGCAAAAAACGTAAGTCTCAAGATTTATGATCAGGATGGTAATTTTATTCAAGAAGTATTTACTGATGAAAATGGGCAGTTTGATTATAAAAAACTGAATACAGATCAAAGTTATATGATCAGACTTTCAGAAGAAGATTTAACGGATTTCCCTAATGCTAAAATTTACATTATTGATGAAAAAGGAACAAAAATTAAACGTCTAAACTTTTTTACTGATGGAAGCTATAGCGAATCAAAAAACATCAAATTAATCCAAGGTCAAATAAGCTCCAAACAACAAATAAAGAAGCCGATTAAAATAGACCTTTATGATAAAGCCGGCAATTTTATCAGCCAAATATTAACAGATGAGAATGGTCATTTTAAATACACGCAACTAGATACCGAGGAGGCCTATATTATGAAAATAAGTGGGGAAGATGAAACAAGCTTAATGGAACCTGAAATTCTTCTGTTAAATCCAATTTCAGAAAAAATGACTCCACTTAACAAAACAGAAGATCTTGGTTCCTACTCTACTCCATCCATAAAATTAGAGCCTATTAAAAAAGAGCTAAAGGGGAAATACAGTATGAAAGGAGTTCCATTGGCAAATGCGTCTCTAGTAGTTTATGATGAAAGCGGTTTTATTGTAGATACCTTACATACAGATGCAAATGGGGAGTTTCTCTACAATAAATTAGAATTAGATAATAACTTCACCATAAAGCCATTAAATTTTTCAGATAAGGATTTGGTAGACATAGAACTCATTTTAGACACAGATGAGAAAAATAAAATTGTGAAGAAAGTAACAAACGATAGCTTTACATCTGTCAATAAAGATGTTCCACTAATTGAAGAAGAGACAATAAGTCCTTTAGCGGAGAAGTCTAAAACTAAGGATACTCAGAAAAAAAGTATAAAATCAGCTGTAAAAGTAAGTACCCCTTCTCCAAAATGGAATAACGATGAGGCTATTCAAGTATTGCAGTTCGATTTCAACAGCTATTTTCTAGACAGTGAGGATTGGAGTAGGTTGCACAGAGTTGCCACTATTCTAAGAAGAAATCCTTCCTACAAAGCAGAATTAATTGGACACACGGATACTACAGGAAGTGAAGCGGCCAATATTGATATTTCTACTCAAAGAGCAAAACAAGCTAAAATCTACCTCACTAAGATTGGAATTGATGCTGAAAGAATCAGTACAAAAGGAATGAAGGATACTCAACCTGTTACTTCCAATTCAACATGGGCAGATAGAGCTAAAAACAGAAGAGTTGAAGTATATATACACTAATAATTTCTGTAGTCTTATTCAACACCATATCTAAGTATTTCTATGTTAAATGAAATTAGATGACAAATACTTAAAAATTTACAATAGCCAACGGCCTAAAGAAGCAGCGTCAACACTTTGCTGGGCACCTCAGAAGAGCTTATACATTGGCCTAAGAGGTAATGTTTATACTTGTTGCTATAATAAGACCTTTCCAATTGGTAAATATCCACATACATCTCTGCATGATATATGGTTTAGTAAACAGCGATTAAAACAACAAGAGGCACTTCAGAACAATGATCTTTCCCTTGGTTGCCAAAACTGTAAGCGAATAATAGAAGCTGGGAATTTCAAAGGTTTACCTGCTAAAAATTTTGACCAACTTCCCTTGTCAGAAACAGGTTATCCGAGTAAAATAGATTTTGAACTTTCTAATGAATGCAATTTAGAATGCATTATGTGTCGAGGAGAGTTTTCTTCTGCCATCAGAAGAAATAGAGAACAGCTCCCCCCTATTCCAAGCCCATACAATGATGATTTTTTAACCGAATTAGAAGAATTTATTCCGCAACTTGATAATTGCCACTTCTTAGGTGGTGAACCTTTTCTAATCCCTATCTATGAAAAAATATGGGAATTGATTCGCAAAATAAATCCTGCTATTAGACTCTCTGTCCAAACAAATGCAACGCTCATTACTAAAAGAACAAAGAAGCTAATCGAGTCTATGAATTTTGACATCGCCGTTTCTATTGATTCAGTTGAAGCTAAGAACTATGAGCAAATCCGAAAGAATGGAAAATTCGAAAAGGTACTTGAAAATATTACTTACCTAAGAAAGACCTGTAAGACGAAGGGAACTAACTTCACTCTATCCTATTGCCCAATGCCTCAAAATTGGGAGGAGCTTGAGAAAATTGTAGCATTTGCAAATAAGCTAAATTGTAAACTCTATTTTAACAAGGTTGATTTTCCGAAAGAATGTTCCTTTCAATCACTTGAAGAGAATAAGCTTGAAGAGATTTTAAACTTTTGGAAGCAAATAGAATTTCCTGAATCCGATGCCATTGAGCACTACAACAAAAGCGCTGCAGAACAAGTTATTTCACAGGTCTTTTACCTAATAGAAAATCAAATAAGTACTCCAAGGGTTGATTCTCTCTCTGAATATTTTGAACAATTTAGGAGTTTCGTTTTCGAGAAAGAAGGTAAAGATGGAGAATCGACATTTCAGTCTATCAAAGAAAAACTTCTTTTTATTCTTAATTCTTTTGGAGAAAATAAGTTAGAGGCAGAAAGCAAAATACTATCCATCGATTATCCTTCTTTGTACGAAGGAATACGACAGGTAGATAAAAAACATGCCCTGCATTTGTTCAACTCTTTCATGCTTCCTGTACCTAGTCTAAACCAAAACGATGTTTAATTTTCGAAAAATAAAAAAGCTAAGCGATGTAGAAAAAAGTCAATCTTTCTGCATGCTACCATGGGTGCATCTGTATTTAAATACACAAGGAAAAGTAACCCCTTGTTGCATTTCTCCTTGGTCTGAGGAAATTGAATTGGGCGACATTAATAAAAAACCCTTGGATAGTATTTGGAATGATACCCCAATGAAAGACCTTAGGAAAAATATGTTAAGGGATCGAAAAAATTCAGGTTGTTGGCAGTGTTATTTGAATGAAGAGAATGGATTAAAAAGCAAGCGTTTATTATCTAATCAACTCTATCAACACAAATTTGATTGGGTAAAGTCCACCAAAAATAATGGACTTTCCCCTGATTCCAAGCCTATTTATTGGGACATCAGAATTTCCAACCTCTGCAATTTTAAGTGCAGAATATGCGGTCATCATTCTAGTTCAAAGCTATACGACGAAGCCAAAGAATTGGGAACACTCTCTTTTAAAGATAGAGTTCATTACAGCATTAATGATCTTGATGATGTTTTATTACAACTAGAACCTCATTTTTCTGATTTAGAAGAAATCTATTTTGCAGGGGGTGAACCCCTCATTATGCCTGAACATTATAGAATACTTAACTTATTAATAAAAAAAGGGAAGAAGCATATCAAGTTAAGATATGCCACTAATTTTAGTCAATATGAATTTAAAGGACAAAGCATTTTTGAACTATGGAATCAGTTCGAAGATGTTTATGTATATGCAAGTTTAGACGGTTCATACGAACGAGGAGAATACCAAAGAAAGGGGCAGAAATGGGAAAACGTATTGGAAAACAAAAAGCGTTTAAGCGAAATATGTCCTCATGTTAAATTTTTGATTACTCCTACGATTAGTGTTTTTAATGTTCAACACCTTCCCTCCTTCCACAAAGAGTGGGTAGAACTTGGTTTGATTCAGGCAGACGATATGATGCCACATGTATTGAAGAATCCTGATATATATGACATTCGAATTCTTCCAACTGAAATAAAAAAGCAAGTAGAATCTGCATATACCGATCACCTAACTTGGTTAAAGACCTTTGATGGAGAAGGCTTATTAAAATTGAACATGGTAAAACAAGAGTTTGAGAGTTGTATCCAATATATGTGGTCAGAAGATCGATCTGAATTGCAAGAAAAATTTAAAGAGAATTGTGATCAATTAGATCAAATGAGAAAGGAAACTACTTTGGATATTTTCCCAGAACTTATAACTATTTTAAAGGGTTAATCTTTGGAGCTTCGATTTAAAACTAAGAAGTTATTTGTTCCCTTTGGAGTATTCCTAGGTCTCTTGATACTAGTTGAAGTATGTCTTCGATGTATGGGCGATAAGCCCGGAGTGCTTAAAAACGAGCTATTTCCCGTTGAGCGTTTCATTCCCCAAACTCTATTTCGATCAGACGATTATGGAATTTCTTCTTATGTAGATGACAGCCCAAGAGTTCCTAAAAACTACATTTTGAACCAACAAGGCTTTCGAAGTTCTTTTGATTACGACAGTCTAACAATTGATTCTTTAAGAGAATTCGATGATAGAAAAGTAATTTTTTTAATCGGAGATTCATATACTGAAGGCTGTTGTGATCTGCCTGTAGATAGTTCTTTTGCCGATTTATTAACAAGACATTCCTCTCATCACATTTTAAATTTTGGCATAGGCGGCACCGACCTAACTCAATACTTGCAAATTGTAAAAAAGTATGTTCCTAAGCTAAAACCCGACTTGGTTATTATTGCTTTTTATTTAGGCAATGATATAGCATATGCTAAAAGAGAGCCTGCTCCCAGAATTCCCATAGCTTATGCAATACAAAAATATCCTTGGATGAATTCAAGCATTCCTCCTTTTCTTAAAAAGAATTACCCAAAAGAACAATTAGAATCCGAAATAGAAGCCTACCAATTCTATCTCAATCAATATAGCTTGTGGGGACACAATACAAACTGGATTCATAGAATAATTCGAAGATCAGTTCTCTTGTCTAAACTCTATCTAGGAACTAGATTATGGTATTATCGCATTAGATGGGCCATTTCATCAGCAGAAACAGATCCGATTCTAGTAACAACCAAAATTATAAAAGGCATTCAACAGGAATGTAATGTTAATGGAGTAAAATTACTTGTCCTAGGAATACCTTCTCCTTCTGATGCAATAGATCAAACTGACCTAAGTTCTACCTACTCTCCTTATTTTAAATCTGTAGAACATCGATTTCCTTTAATTTCAAGTTTCTCAGAGTCGGATTATGACGGCCCTAAGCCATACAATCATTTCCTAAATTCTGGGCATCTAAAGTTTTATAATTTTATAAATCTTGAGCTCCACAGCGAAATAGAAAAGCACAAATCAACTATCTTTACTCAGCCGAAAAAGAGCATGCAAGAATGAAGCAGGAATTAATAAACTTTCATGATTTCGTTAAAAGTCAATTTTCTACACACAATGTAGATCAGTATGATAGTATAGAAAATTGGTCTTCGATGCAATCTTTGATAATTGTGAGCGCCATTGATGAAAAATACG
>JAESST010000231.1 GCA_016763995.1 Flavobacteriales bacterium
ACGCTAAGTAAATTTCATAAAGTTGACGCTGCTTTGTGGGGTGAAATTGGAGTGACAGCTAAGCTGTTTATTAATGAATTAAAAGGAAAATTAAATACGGTTGACCGAAGAGCAGAGATTGCAGAACGATGGAAAATTTGGAAAGAGGAGAAAGAAAGCAGAATGCAAGACGATAAAGGAAATGGGATTAGCTCCATTGCTGTATTTGAAGCCATGAACAAGATTACGCCTGAAGATGCTATAATTACAGTAGATGTGGGAAACAATGCCTATTCTTTTGGACGTTATTTTGAATGTAAGAAGCAATCTATTTTAATGTCAGGATACTTAGGTTCGATTGGTTTTGCTTTGCCAGCTGCCATGGGAGCTTGGGCAGCTGAAGGAGACAAAAGACCTGTTTGGTCAGTTTCCGGAGATGGAGGATTAGGACAATACCTTGCTGAATTAACTACTTTGGTAAAATACAAAATGCCGATCAAGCACATTTTATTAAACAATTCTGAATTAGGCAAGATTTCGAAAGAACAGAAAGCAGCAGAGTTTGACGTTTGGACCACTCAGTTACATAATCCAAATTTTGCAGACTTTGCCACTAATTGTGGAGCCTTAGGAATTCGAGTAGAAAAACGAGAAGACTTAGCAGCAGCAATGGAAAAAATTGCTGCACATGATGGACCGGCTCTTTTAGACATCGTTTGTGATTCAACATTGATCTAACTATGAAAGTATCAAAACATCATTTCCAAGAGCACAAATATCTATTTGTGCTCTTTTTTTTGGTGAATTTTTTACTCACACCGATTCACCTGCTTATCTTAAGTTCTATGCCAGCCTTAGTGGTGGTTAATTTTAGTTTGGTCATATTGGCTGGTATTAGCATTTGTACAGAAAAGAAATTCAAGTTCATTTATTATGTAACAGCGTTTATTACTCTGTTTTTCATTTGGATGGAATACATAATTGTAAGGAACTTTAGCTTGCATATCGCTAGATTTATTGCTTCGTTTTGCTCCTTTTCCTTTTTGTGTTTTATAATGATAAAAGATTTAGTAAAATCTAAATTCTTTGACCTGCAAAGCATCTTAGATGCGGTAGTCGGTTACTTATTTATTGGCTTTATTGGAGGAATTATTTTTGAGTTTTTGGATACTGCCTTACCAGGTTCTTTCACGCATGGAGAGGAGATAGGAGGGTACATATACTATTTCAGCTTTATCAGTATTACCACAGTGGGCTATGGATACATTAGCCCAATAACACCAAGGACAATCCATCATCCTAATTATAAATATAATTGGACAATTCTATCTGGCGATAGCAGTAGCACTATTTGTTGGAAAATATTTAAATAAAAAATAGCACTTATGTTTCAAGCATTCAGTATCATATTTTTAATTGCCGGCTTATTTAGTTATATCAATTACCGATGGATAAAATTGCCCAATACTATTGGACTTATGATGTTGGGACTGTTGACGAGTATGCTGATTATATTATCTAAAAACATCGCGCCTGACCTTTATGAGTTTTTCTGTAAAATGGTGATAAACATCGATTTTAAGACTTTACTAATGGATGGAATGTTGAGTTTTATGCTTTTTGCTGGAGCCATGCATGTAAACATTCAAGATTTGGCTAAGGAAAAAATGGCCATTTTACTTTTTGCAAGTTTGGGTGTGCTAATTTCTACAGCAATAGTTGGTTTTTTAGTTTATTTGGTTGCTCCTTTTATTGGGATAGAAATCCCTCTAATTCATTGTCTTCTTTTTGGAGCGTTAATTTCGCCAACTGATCCTATAGCTGTAATTGCGATATTAAAAGAAGCCGGCGTTAGCAGGAGCTTAGAATTAAAAATTGAAGGAGAATCACTCTTTAATGATGGAGTAGGAGTTGTTGTTTTTTCAGGAATAATGTTACTCCTAGGAACAGGAGAAGTACATGAAGAATCAAGTACAATTGCAAGCGAAATTGGATTGTTATTTTTAGAAGAAGCGATTGGTGGGCTAGCTTATGGAATTGCCCTTGGATTTATTGGATATTATTTAATGAAGTCCATAAAAGAAAATGCACAACTTGTAGTGATAATAAGTTTAAGTATCGCTATTGGTGGATATGCTATCGCTTCTATTCTACATGTATCAGGCCCATTAGCATTAGTAGTTACTGGCTTAATTATTGGCAACAAATTTAACGTGGTTAGTAATCAAGGAGAAGCTAGAAAAATGCTAAACAGTACCTGGGAAGTATTAGATGAAGTCTTAAATGGGATCTTGTTCTTATTAATAGGCTTGTCTATCCATCTTTTAGAATTTGATACGAAATATCTGATTTTAGGGTTAATTGCAATTGTAGTTGTATTGTTGGCTAGATTTATCTCGGTAATTCTACCGATATCACTTTTAAAACATCAGGAAAGTAAAACTATGCCTACTGCTAAGATTTTAACTTGGGGTGGTTTAAGAGGAGGGATTTCTTTGGCTTTAGCCATGTCTCTTCCGGCCTTAACCTCCAATGAAGTGATTTTATTTATAACCTATATTCTTGTGATCTTCTCAATTATAGTGCAAGGTTTGAGTATTGGAAAGGTGGTAAAACTGTTGGGATTAACGAAAAAGTAACTTCTATAAAAAAGAAGTGAATTAAAAGTGCCCTTCGTTACATAAATTGTACATTGAGTATTCCGAAGTATGAGGGATGGATCGAAATACACAATTTTTACTCAAGGTACTTTTATGTTGTATCGAGATGCAGATTTAAATGTTATTGCGTACGACGATAGGAGTGACGGAATTTTTCTACAGGAAAACGCTTTGTTATTTCGTATTGTAACAACAAGATTGTTTCCTGTTCCTTCGACTCCGCTCAGGATGATATTTGCAATGATCTTCTAACTGTCAATTCATAATTAAATCAATACATAGTATTGGGGTTCGCAGAATGCTCAGGAACTTGCTGTATGGAATCCCAATGCTCACAAAGCTTTCCGTTTTTATCAAATCTAAAAAAGTCCATGGTAATGTATTGATCGTTTTCAGGCCATGTTTGATGGGTGTGTAATGCAACTAGATCTCCTTCTGAAATGCATCTAACAAACTCAATGTATTTTTTAGGATACTCAGCCTGCATGCGCTCAAAATAATCAATAAAGCCTTGTAAACCATTTGTTACATTAGTATTATGTTGGATGTATTCGTTTCCGATGTATAACTCAACTGCTTCTTTTGGTTTCCCTTCGTAGGCTATTCTGTAAAAGGCAATGGCATTTTACTTGTTAGTTTCTAGATTTATACGTAAATCTAATAATCGCTTAAATTAATCCAAGAGATTTTGTTTCAATCCAGCCTTGATTACCATTTGGTAAAGAAATCTCAAACCAACCTTCAGTTTTACCTTTAATTTTCACCTTCGTGCCTTCATGCAAGACAAACAATTGTGAACTTCCTGCAGAGGGAGCGCTTAAAATATCGACTGTTGATTCCATAATTATGGCATGTGTATTTTTTGCAACATAGCTTTTTTGACTTGCTGCTAAACCCCAACTCATCAAAGCAAGTACCATTCCGCTTGTGAATACATAAAACCCAAATTTCTTTAAGGAAACGGTTCTTGTAAACTTGAACGTTCCAAATCCTAAAAGACTTATTAGGAGCAAAGTGATCATTATCTTTGCCCAATTGTCGGCAGGAAAGAGGTTGTAAATAGATTTCCACCATCTGTAAATAAAGAGTTCAGGAATAGCTTCTATTTTATCGACTGTTTTTTTATTCGCTAATTGCAGATTATAAGCAGCATCTTCATTATTAGGATTGAGTTTCACTGCTTTTTCGTAGTGTAAGATGGCAGGACCAATTTGTTTTGTCTTAAACAAACTATTCCCCAAGTTAAAATGCAAATCATCGGATTGATAACCGTCGGCTAATAAGGATTTGTATGCTTGCTCAGCTTCAGAGAATTCTCCATTTTCATAAAATTGATTGGCAGTATTTAATTGATCCAATGCATTGTTCTGTGCAGAAAGCAAAATAATGCTTAAAAGGCTAAAAATGAAAACCGTTCCTAATTTTTTCATATTAAGTCGTTTTACTTTCCATTTTACTGATGATTTCTGCTGACTTCTCATACAATATCGTTGGGTTGATGCTTGAATCCGGTGCAAATCGAGCCATATCAGCCTCCTCAAGTACTAATTTAACTTCATGTTGAAGTTCGTTATCATAGTGATGTTCATCCAATAAATGCACAATCTTATCTTGAGATAAATCCGCAGCATCGATGATAAATTTATCTGAGAAGTAACCAAATAAAGCTGTCGAAATTTCTTCATAAAAATTAGCATCATCTTTTGCATCTAAGAACTTTTTCGCAGTAGCGAGACGTTTTTTAGCTTGTTTATTGGCTTTCGATTTTCTGATTCCAATTGTATCAGAACTTCTTTCTTTAAATTTATTTGAAGCAAAATAAAGTACTATAGCCAATACTACTAGGAACAATAGAGTAAGATAGAAGGGCAGGGAATCGTAGAAAAAATCTGAGGCAGGAACAAGACTCAAATTATTTAAGTGAATGTGTCTAATATCAGTGTTTAGTAATTCAACTTTCTCTTTTCGTGAACCACTGAATACAACATTTTCTTCGTCATCGCCTTTTGCAACTGTTATAAGAATCGGTTTCGCACCAATTGTTTTATACGACTTTGAAGCAATGTCGAAGTAAGTAAATTCATAAGGTTTCAGTTTGAATTCTCCTGCATGACGAGGAATTACTAAATAATCGAAGGTCTTTTTTCCAGATGCGCCACTAGCATTTGTTTTAAAGCTATTTTTTGTTTCAGGATCATACACCTCAAAATCTGACGGAAAATCTAGTTTTGGAGCATTGATTAAAGGAAGATTTCCAGTACCAGATATTTCAACTGTTATGTTGATCGATTCATTGGCAGTTAAGCTATCCTTGTTGGTTTTCATCTTCATTCGGAATTTCCCAACGGCTCCTGAAAAGTTTGTAGGCTTTCCTTTTTGTGGTAAAGCATAAACCTTTAGAGTTATTGCTTTGCTTTTGGTAATCACTTCTTTGTTCTCGTAAGAACCAAACATCTGTTCAAAGATAGAACGCGCTCTTCTCGATTGTACTTGAACAGTGGCTTTAATCGACATTGGGTCGATGATTAAATTTCCGCTTCTTTGAGGATATAATAGGGTCTGTTGTAATTCTGCTACTTGGTATACTTCACCGTTAATTTGTTCCCTAGAGAGTTGAATTTTATCGTATAGAGATTGAATATCTTGTGTCCAAAAACCGTTAAAAGAAGGCGGTGCTTCTAGGTTGATCCCACTTAAGGTAAGTTTAGAGTAAAGTTTATACGTTACCGTAACTTTCTCTCCAACATAAGCTGATTTTTTATCTACTATTGCTTTAACAAAAACGTATTCATCTAATTGTTCTCCAGTAGATTTACGCTGAGATTGTTTGTTTCGTTGAGCATTTGAACCGTTTGGGTTTGATTCAACCACTTCCAATTTAACTGCTTTAGTTCGATAGGTTTCGCCATCTACCTTTATGCTTGCAGCACCAATATTAATGTTTCCTTTTTCACGTGCTAGTAGAACATAACTGATGGAGGTATTTTGTGATACATTTCCATTGACATACTGCATGCTTTGCGACTGGTTCGGCCCGGATGATAATTGAAGTTTTCCAAAACTAGGAGGCGTAAAACTTCCTCCTTTAGAATTAACCGTAAAAGTCACCTGAAAACGTTGCCCAACTTCTACAGTAGTATGACTTAATTTTACAGTAAAATTTACAGAGCCTGCTGAAGCAATGAGGCTTGAAAGGCTGAATAGTATAATTAAAAAGTTTCTTTTCATTTGAAATTTGAATCGTTTATTGTACGAATTGGGATTTACCAATCTTTCTCAATGTTCACTTCAATTGCTTTTACTTTCTTTTTCTTTAATTTTTCCTGCAAGTCCTTTTCTTTATTATTCAGTGCTTCTAATATTCGTTCAGCATCTTCTCGGGAAACCTGTTGTTCTTGCTGTTGCTGCTGTTGTTGTTCCTCTTCTTCTTTTTGCTCTTGTTCCTTTTCTTCCTCACTTTTCTCTTCTTCTTCCTTTTCTTCGTTTTTCTTCTCGTCTTTGTTTTTATCCTTGTTCTCTTGTTCTTCTTGATCTTTCTTGTCTTGTTTGTCGTCCTTTTTATCCTCTTTCTTTTCTTGCTCTTGCTTCTGCTGTTTTTGTAGCTGTTGCTGAGCATAGGCTAAATTATAACGACTATCTTCGTTTTTTGGATTATTGATCAATGCATTTTTATATGCTTTAATTCCTTCTTCTAATTTTTTAGTTTTTATTAAAGAATTGCCTAAATTATGATAAGCTTTAGACTTTAAGACTTTATCTTCTGTTTTGTTGGCTGCCTGATTAAAATAACGGCTTGCATCTTCATATTCTTCTTGTCGATAAAGTGCATTGCCTAGATTGAAAGAAGACTCGACTGGGTTTACGTCTTTTTGAATGCTCTCTGTGTATTTTTTGGCAGCTTGCTCAAATGCATTGTTTTTATATAAATCATTTCCTTCTCTAATCTCTTGATAAGCAGATTGTGCGTTCATAGAAAATGAACCAATAAATAAGCTGAGGCAAAGTGGAATTAACTGTTTCATGCTTCAAATAAGTTTACTTTTTCACTTAATTTTCCTTTCTTTTCAGGAATAATCATTGAAATTAGAATTAGAAGTACAGCAGCACCAATGAAGAACTGAAAACGATCTTCATAATCGGTGTAAACTTGACTTTCATATTCACTTTTTTCTAATCCGCTCAAATCATCCAAGATAGTTCCGAAGCCAGCATTTGCATTGGTAGCTCTAACATAAAACCCTTTACCCGCAGCAGAAATATCTCTTAGCATCTCTTCATTCAAACTACTTACAACGGTATTTCCTGCATTGTCTTGTCGATAACCTATTTTCTGACCTCTTCTTAAGAGAGGAATAGGAGCACCGTTTGGAGTTCCCATTCCAACAGTATATACTTTAATGCCTTTCTCTAATGCTTTTTCTGCAGAACGAATCGCATCATCTTCGTGGTTTTCACCATCGGTTACAATAATTAAAGCTTTATTACCGCCTTGCTCATAATTGAAAGATTTAATGGCTAAGTCAATCGCAGCACCAATTGCTGTTCCTTGAGTAGGAACAATGTCTGTATCAATAGTATTTAAAAACAGTTTTGCAGCTGAATAATCAGTAGTTATTGGAAGTTGAGTGTACGCTTGTCCTGCAAATACAATAATTCCTAAGCGATCGCTTTTTAGTTCTTCTACTAATTGTAACAGCCCTCTTTTGGCTCGTTCTAATCGATTAGGAGAAAGATCTTCGGCTTTCATGCTGTTAGAAACATCTACAGCAACGATCAAATCAATTCCTTCTCTTTTTATTTCTTCTAGTTTGGTTCCAATTTGAGGATTTGCAATTCCAATGATTAAAAGTCCATAGGCAATCAAGAACAAGATAAACTTTGCATTGTACCTAAAATTGGAGTAGCTAGGCATTAATTGAATGAACAGGTCGTTTTCAGCAAACTTTGCTCGCGCCTTCTTTCTCCATGCTTTTACCAAACCGAATATGATTAGCATTGTTGGAATTAAGGCTAATCCCCATAAAATATAACTATGCTCAAATCGAAACATTAATTAATGGTTTTAAGTAGGGTGTTCTTAATAATGAATTGCACAAAGAATAAAATCCCTGCAATCAATGCAAAAGGGAAGAATTCTTCTTTTTTCTTTCTGTATTCTGTCACTTCAATCTTAGATTTTTCCAATTGATCAATCTCTTCGTAAATCTTCTTCAGGCTTCTATTATTAGTCGCTCTATAATATTTCCCTCCAGTCATCTTTGCGATCTCCTTCATGGTTTTTTCATCAATTTTTACTTCTACATTTTGATACGAAGTTGTTCCAAATCGAGTTTTGAAAGGGTAGGGGGCCATTCCATTTGTTCCTAGTCCAATAGTATAAGTACGAATTCCAAATTCACGAGCAATTTCTGCTGCTGTTAAAGGAGGGATAGAGCCACTTGTATTAAAACCGTCTGTTAATAGAATGACTACTTTACTCTTTGCATCGCTGTCTTTTAAACGATTAACTGAATTTGCCAATCCTAAACCAATGGCTGTTCCGTCTTCGATCATCCCATTCTTTACATCCTTAAACAAGTTCTTTAGAACAGAGTGATCCGTTGTTAAGGGAGATTGAGTAAAACTCTCTCCACTGAAAGTAACCAATCCAATTCTATCATTTCTACGATTAGAAATGAAATCCATTGCAACATTTTTAGATGCTTCTAATCGATTAGGTTTTAAATCCTCTGCCAACATAGATCCTGAGATATCCATCGCAATTATAATGTCAATTCCCTCTGTCGTTACATCTTGCCAACTCAATGAGGATTGAGGTCTTGCTAGAGCAATGAATAAAAGACTCAAGCCAAGCATGCTTAATAGAAATGGAACGTGGCTCAACCAATTTTTAATGTCGCTTGAAGTATCCGGTAAGAAGGAAAACGACGAAATTTTAATTGTTGCTTTCTGATTTCTTAACTTGAAAATATAAGCCAATACCAAGAGAGGAATTATTGCAAAAAGCACAAACAACTCAGGGTTTGCAAACTGTATGTCATTCCACCATCTAAGCATTTGTCTCAGAATTTTCAGAGCCTTGCTCTTGTTCTACAACGATTAATTTGGTTTTTTTGATAAAACTATAAGCCGTTTTTAACACTTCTTCGTTTTCTACTGCAATTGGCTGTTGCTTGGCAAATTTTGCCATATCTGCTAATAATAACAATTGATTCAATTTCGCTTTCAATACTTTGTCTATTTCAGGAACACCTCCTAATAGTAGAATAATTTCGTCTGTTGTTTGCTCTAAAGCTCTTAACTCAAATCTATTCTCAATATATTCTCTAACAATAAATGATAATTTCGAATGATATTCTTTTACATTTCCTTTCTGCCAAACCTTATTGTCTTCTAATTCTTGTAGTTTTCTGTTAGCAAGTAGATCAGCAGCTTCCTTGGGTACAAAAGTATCTTCTTCTCTGGTAGGTCTATTACTATACTTTTTATAAATAAGAATAAGAATTATTAAAAGTACAATTGCTCCAAAGATCCCAGCAATAATCCATTTTCTAGCTAAGATCCAATCCCATAAGGAGAAGGGGACCTCTAATACTGTTTTGATATCTTTAATATCTTGTTCTGCTTCTATTTGTATTGTATTGACAGTAAGCAGGAGAGCTTCGGATTCATAAGTCTGATCTCCAATTTTAACTTTGAAAGGAGGAATAACATGTAATCCACTATCCCATGAAGTAATGGTCACCCGTTGAAGAAATATTTTGAAGCTAATGTCGTCTTCGTCGAAGGTAGTATCGATGTCAGAGACTTCAATAATTTCAACAAATTTAGTGATGGTGTCTTTGAGAGCAGGCATCATGATTTCTGATTCTGCAGCCGAAAAGCGACATTCAAACTCTATAAAGGTCTGCTCTCCAATTTTAATTTCATTGTTGTTAAGGCGTGCCTCAAATTCTTGGGCGTTACCGATAACGCTCCATAAAACTAAACTAACAACTACAGCTATGAATCTTTTCATCGTTTGGCTCCTCTACGTTTAAACAATGTCATTAGGGGTTGAATGTAAGATTGATGCGTTGCTAGTTTGGTGTGATCTACACC
The DNA here is from genome assembly GCA_016763995.1 of Flavobacteriales bacterium. GTDB lineage: Bacteria > Bacteroidota > Bacteroidia > Flavobacteriales_E > Vicingaceae > NORP294. The sequence continues at coordinate 9,741 of JAESST010000231.1, forward strand.
GCTTCTTCTCATGTTTTCTTGAATCTCTCCGTGTTTTCTTAATCCGTTAGCTCTATAGGCTGTTCTGTTTTTCTCAGAAGAGGTATCGAACCATTGAATTTGACCACTTTCAGCATCTTGTAGTTGAATCATTCCAACATTGGGAATCTGAAGTTCACGCTCATCGTAAATTTGAAGTGCTATCAAGTCATGTTTCTTATTCGCAATTTTCAACTCGTTTAAATAACTATCGTCAATGAAATCTGAGATAATAAAAGCAGTACATCTCTTTTTTATGGCAAGAGTGAAATAACGTAATGCTTCTTTAATATTTGTCCCTTTGTGCTCAGGTTCAAAGTCAATTAATTCTCGTATAATCATTAAAATGTGACTTCTTCCTTTCTTTGGTGGAATGAATTTTTCCACCTGATCGCTAAAAAAGATAACACCAACCTTATCATTGTTTTGAATGGCAGAAAATGCTAGAACTGCACATAGTTCAGTAACTAGATCATCTTTTAGTTGTTTTTTTGTTCCAAAGTTTTTAGATCCACTAACATCTACTAACAACATAACGGTCATTTCGCGCTCCTCTTCGAATACCTTTACAAAAGGAGAGTTGAATCGTGCAGTAACATTCCAATCAATGCTACGAATTTCATCGCCCATTTGATATTCACGTACTTCAGAAAAAGCCATACCACGCCCCTTAAAAGCAGAATGATATTCACCCGAAAAGATTTGATTGGACAAACCCTTCGACTTGATTTCTATCTTTCTAACTTTTTTGAGTAGTTCTTGTGTGTTTCTATTAGGTTTACTCAAGGTCGCTAAAATTTAAGGTACTTCAACTGCATTTAAAATCTCGTTGACGATATCTTCTGAAGTAATGTTTTCAGCTTCGGCTTCATAACTAATTGAAATTCTATGACGAAGCACATCTTTTGCAATAGCTCTTACATCTCTGGTATCACATAGCCCCTTCGCTTTATGAATGCATAAGCTTTAGAAGCAAGGGCTAAACTAATACTTGCTCTTGGAGATCCTCCAAAAGTGATCAAGTCTTTTAGTTTTTCTAAACCATAATCTTCGGGATTTCTAGTAGCAAACACAATGTCAATAATGTACTGCTCAATTTTTTCGTCCATGTAAACTTCGCGAACTGTATTTCTTGCTCTAACTATATCTTCAGGTTTTAATACCTGACTTGCTTTTGGCATTCCTCCCTTGGCAATATTGCTTCTAATAATGAGCTTTTCTTCTTCTTTTTTAGGGTAATCTAATACGACCTTTAACATAAAACGATCCACCTGAGCTTCAGGAAGTGGATAAGTTCCTTCTTGCTCTACCGGGTTTTGAGTTGCCAGAACTAAAAATGGTTTTGGTAAAGGAAATGTCGTATCGCCAATCGTTACTTGTTTTTCTTGCATGGCCTCTAAAAGTGCTGATTGCACTTTTGCAGGCGCTCTGTTGATTTCATCAGCTAAAATAAAGTTAGCGAAGATGGGACCTTTCTTAATGGAGAACTCTTCTTTTTTCTGAGAGTAAATCATGGTTCCAATTAAATCGGCAGGTAATAGATCTGGAGTAAACTGGATTCTGCTAAAATCTGCCTCTACCGTTGTGGCCAGAGTGTTAATGGCAAGCGTTTTTGCTAATCCAGGAACACCTTCTAGTAAAATGTGCCCATCTGATAATAAACCAACTAATAATCGTTCAATCATGTATTTCTGACCAACAATTACTTTGTTCATTTCCATCATTAATAGGTCTACGAAAGAGCTCTCTTTTTGAATTTTTTCGTTTAACGCTCTAATATCTACAGTACTTGTTGTAGCCACAGGAGTTGTTTCGGCGGTTAAATTTGTAGAATTATTTTCTTCCATTCGATATAAAAATTAGGTGGGCTAAAATATTAACAAGATCGCTCGAAAGTCATGTAAGTCATGTTAAATTATGTTAAGCAATATTCACAAAAATGCATAAAAAATGTGGACGTTAATGGCTAGGTAGAATTTGAGGATGAAAGTGTCCATTTTTTGCTGCGTTTTAATGGGAAGACAATTGGCATAGCTCGTTGGAGTCATTTAGGGGAGAAAGTAAAATTAGAACGATTTGCTGTTTTGAAAGAGGAGCGAGGAAAGAAGTATTGTTAGATTATGTGATACAAGATGCTACTCGTACAAGAAAACCAATGTATTTACAAAAGGCAATTCCTTTTTACGAAAGAAGAGGGTTTAAGAAAAGGGAGTTTTATTTGTAGAATGTGAAATTGAACACTATAAAATGGTAAAAAAAACTAGAACTTGAGTCCACCACCAATAAGAACACCTAGATCAGAATTTAGATATTCAGCTCCTGAAAAGAAGTTTTCATAGATTCCTGCTGACAATACTAGGCCAAATTTTTGTCCAATAATGAAGTGAATTCTTTGAGTTAAAAAAAGGCCAATAATGGAGTTTCTTTCTTGTTCAACAAATAGACCTCTATCTATTGATTCACTACCAAAACCAACTTTTACATTAAGATCAAGAAAAAAGTAGTTGTTGAGAGGCTTTATCGTTCCTAGACCAATAGCAATGTAAGAATAGAATGGGCTAAAATCGGAAAATTCCTTATTTAACGAAAAGAACTCAATTTCAGTACTTAATGTTGGTTTCCAATCGAAATCATTCCAATCCCTTGAGAATCCGGTATATCTTAATCTAAATCCATTTGCGTTAGTTCCTTTAGGCCTTTTAAAAGTGATTAAGTGATGGTATTTGGGCCTGTTTATTTCTTTAGGCAAGCTATCCATTGTGTGAAGAAGATGTTGAGGCATAACTTGGGAAGAAATATTCTGATTATTTGTGTCTTGTTCCATCGATTCTACAGTGACTAATTGCTCTTTAGAAGCGATCGCTTTATTTTCCAACTGTAGTATATTATCAACTTTTTGCAATGAATTACTAAAGAATTGATAAGAGAAAATCTTGGAAAGGGTCTTGCAAAAAAACTTGTAAGCTTTAGGTGGGGGAAATGGGCTTTGGATGCTGATGGAGCA
>JAESST010000232.1 GCA_016763995.1 Flavobacteriales bacterium
GAAGCCATTCGAGATTGGATCAATCATCCCAATGATACTCATTATATCATTGGATCTGCTGTAGGTCCCCACCCCTACCCAGACATGGTTGCTCAATTACAATCTATTATCAGTGAAGAAATAAAAAATCAAATAGAAGCTTTGCCAACACATGTTATTGCATGTATTGGTGGAGGGTCAAATGCCATTGGAGCATTCTATCATTTTTTAGAAAATTCAGAAGTGCAGTTAATCGGCGTTGAAGCGGCAGGAAAAGGATTAAACTCAGGAAAATCAGCTGCCACCTTGGCCTTAGGTAGTACTGGTGTCTTACATGCTAGCATGACAAAAATCATGCAAACTCAGGATGGGCAAGTGATAGAACCCCATAGTATTTCTGCTGGCTTAGATTATCCAGGAATTGGCCCCATTCACGCTCATTTAGATCAGATAAAAAGGGTGCATTATGGATCTGTAACCGATAACGAAGCCATTCAAGCAGCAATGCAACTCTGCCAATTGGAAGGCATTATTCCTGCTTTAGAATCAGCACACGCTTTAGCCTATTTAAATAAAATGAAACTCAATACAAACGACCGAATTGTCATTAACCTCAGCGGACGAGGCGATAAAGACATGAAGATATACAACAAACAAATCCAAGCATGATACAAGAGTACAATCAATATACAGCAGAAGATCATAAAGTCTGGAAGATATTATTTGATAGACAGAGTCAAAATTTAGCAGACAAAGCTTGTAAAGAATATCTGCACTGCTTAGATCAATTAAGCCCTGCTCTAAATGGAAATACCATTCCAAATTTTGAGCAGTTAAATGAATTGTTATTGGCTACTTCAGGCTGGAGCATAGAAATTGTACCAGGAATGATTCCAGTCAACGATTTCTTTGAGCTACTTGCCAAGAAAAAATTCTGCTCTTCTACTTGGATTCGACCACTCGATAAACTAGATTATTTAGACGAGCCTGATATTTTTCATGACATTTTTGGGCATGTCCCTTTACTTGTTCACTCTTGCTTTAGCCAATTTGCTCATGCTTTTGGTAAACTGGGTGTCAAGTACCGTGAACATGTAAGCATAGTAGAACAGTTACAGCGACTGTATTGGTTTACTATAGAATTTGGTACGTTGACAGTTAACAATGAGACCAAGGTCTATGGAGCGGGAGTCATCTCTTCTTATTCTGAAACACTTCATGTATTAAATAAAAAGACTGAAATTCAGAATTTCAATCTAGATAACGTTACAACCCAGTCTTTTGTAAATACAGAAATACAACAGAGTTATTATTCAATAAACAACTTGAGTGAATTACTTCAACTTATTCCAATTCTAGAAAACTATTTCGAAAAGATCGTGAATGAAAAAAAAGTACAGTATGAGATTAGATGAGAAACTAAGCATTAAAAGGCAAAAGCTTCTAAGCATTTTTGCAACAGCTGGGTTTCCAAAACTAGATAGTTTGCCTTCAATCCTAGATGCTGTTGACCAAAATGGAGTAGATATTCTTGAGGTTGGAATTCCTTATTCCGATCCGATTAGCGATGGGCCTATAATTCAGAATAGCAATTCTATTGCATTGAAAAATGGCATTACGCTAGAGCTCATTTTTGATCAACTAAAATCGTACCCTTCTTCTGTTCCCAAAGTAATGATGGGATACTTTAACTCTGTATTACAATTTGGAATCGAGCGTTTCTGCATAGCATGCAATGATTCGGGTATCAGCGGAGTCATTCTCCCAGATTTACCTCCTGAAATCTATTTGAAAGAATATGCAGTCCTATTCAAACAGAACAATTTGTCCAATATCTTTTTAATTACACCCGAAACGAGCAAAGCGAGGATTCAATGGATTGATAAAAACAGTACCACTTTTATTTATGCGGTGAGTAGCTCAGGAACCACAGGTAAAAAACAAGGTATCAAAGCAAGTCTTCCATTCTTGAAAAGATTGAATCAGATCCAACTAGATCATCCTGTTTTGATCGGCTTTAACATTAAAAGAGCAGCGGATTTCTCTCTTGCTGCTCGTTATACAAATGGAGGAATTATCGGCAGTGCCTTTATTCAACAACTTGCTCATTCGGAAAACATTCCTCATTCAGTGAAGCAGTTCGTTTCACAGATTATAAAAAACTAAGATTATGATTATTCAATTTAATTTAAACATTTCCCAATCACAACGGAATGCAATAGACGCAACTTTGGTTCGGTTAAACATTCCTTTCTATGACGTAAAAACACAATTGGCACATTATTTAGTATGCACTCCAAGTTCAGATTTCGACATAAGACGAATTGGAGAATTAGAAGGAATATTAGACGTACATCGGGTCAATGGAACCCATAAAATGGTGAGTAGTAAGTGGAAAGTCAATAAGACCATTATTGACATAAATGGGCGTATACAAATCGGAGGAAATCAAGTGGCAATTATGGCAGGACCTTGCAGTATTGAGAGTGAGGATCAAATTATAAAAACTGTAGAACATCTGAAAAAACAGGGTGTAAAAATGATGAGAGGTGGTGTATATAAACCTCGGACCAGTCCGTACAGTTTCAGAGGAATGGGTATTGAAGGACTTAAACTCTTTTATGAGGTTTGCCAAGCCAATGATATTGGAATTATAACAGAAGTAATGGAAGCTGGTCAGATCGAACAAATGATGCCTTACACCGATATCTTTCAAGTGGGCGCAAGAAATTCGCAAAACTTCAATCTGCTTGATGCATTGGGCGAAATTGATAAACCAGTATTAATAAAAAGAGGGATTAGCGGCAGCATAGATGAGTTACTTTATTCTGCAGAATATGTCTTTAAGGCCGGAAATGAAAAATTGATCCTTTGTGAAAGAGGTATTCGAACCTTTGAGAAAGCCTATCGAAACACTTTAGATTTAAATGCAGTTCCTATTTTAAAAGAGAAATCTCATCTACCTGTTGTAGTCGATCCGTCTCATGGAATTGGGTTGCGGCAGCATGTCGCAACCATGGCACTAGCTAGTATAGCTGCTGGCGCAGATGGGCTTTTACTTGAGATACACGAAACGCCAGAGTTAGCCGCAACAGACGGTCAACAAACCTTAGATTTTTCGGAATTCGAAAAATTGATAAAAAAAATAAATGAACTTCAACAAATTTTAAATTAATGAGCTTATTAAAAATACGCTGTTCAGGAGTACCCGAACATTTTAACTTCCCTTGGAAAATAGCCCTTGAAAAAGGCCTATTCGAAAAAGCAGGAATCCAGCTAATTTGGACTGAAAATGGTGCGGGAACCGGGGCTATGTGTCAAGATTTAACAGACGATCTCATTGACATGGCTATTGTATTAACTGAAGGAGCCATAAGTAATTTACATCGAGAAAATCCTAGTAAAATTTGCTCCTTCTATACCGATTCTCCATTGATTTGGGGAGTTCATACAGCATTTAACAAGCAATTCAATAAAACACAATTGCAAGAAAAGGCCGAATTTGCCATTAGTCGTTATACTTCAGGATCCCATTTAATGGCCTTTCTCTATTTACAGTCAATCGGAATAAAGAATTCGCCCCAATTTAATTTGGTAAATGATCTAAATGGGGCGAGAGAAGAGTTTAAAAACTCTCCAGAACAGTTATTTTTATGGGAAAAATTTACCACAAAACCCTTTGTAGACAATAAAGAGTTAACAAAAATAGATGAAATACCAACTCCATGGCCCGCCTTTGTAATCCTATCCTCTAATCGAATCATAGAAAAGCATTCTGATGCTATTTATACCATTCTCAAAATTGTTCAACAACAAGCCCAAGAATTAAAAGCAAGCGAAAACAGCTCAAATGAAATTGCTGCCCGGTATGGTTTAAAAATCGAAGATGCTCAAACCTGGTTCAATGAACTTAAATGGAGTTCCAAAGTAGAAATTGATACTCAAACTCTTAACAAAGTAACATCCACTCTCTATGATTTAAATCTTATAACATATAAAAAAGATGCAAGAGAGTTTATCCATTCTTTTAAAAGACAATTCATTCTTTAACTTATTATGTCACAGAAAAACAAAATGCCCACAATTCTAATTGAATCATGGGCATTTCTCTACTACTAACTACTACTATACTTTTTATTCTTTTGAAATAATCACTTTCTTAACTTTCGATTTACCGGATTCTGTTGTAAAACGTAATAAGTAAGTACCTGCATATACTGCTTGCACATCAAAATAAGCAATGCTACTCCCTTTATTAATTTTTGTTGAAGCAATCTCCTTTCCTGACATATCGATTAAATCAATTGAAATATTTTCTTCCACCAAGCCGCCCATCTGTATTGCAATAAGATCAGAAGATGGATTTGGAAAAATAGAGAGCCCTAAATCATTTAAATCGAAATCAGAAACACCTGTCCCAATCGCAATATACCGCGTTGTTGGTTCATTGATAGACGTGACCTTTCTGTTTGCATAAGCCCCGTAGAAAGTTGGCCCAACTGCGTAAGGATATGCTGAGATCCAATTAGAATCTACTGTTGCAAAATAAGCGTATGTTCCATTTGGATATTCCGGAGTGACACAAAAACGACCATTATGCTCATCTAAATAATCTGTTGTAGAATTTGCTGCAAACTCATAATCTTCTCTAAAATAACCCAAGAAATAAGTTGCATTTACAGCTGGGCCTGAACTTACCGAACCTCCAGTTGGAGATGTTGTTCTCGTCGTAATGTTTCTTAGTGTATATCCAGATTTCATTCTAACAACCCCCCCAGTTCCATTGGTATCTCTATAAGCATAAGCACCATAAATTGGGAAGCCATCATAAGCGTAACAAATAAGTGGAGAATGCTTGTTACTGTCAATCATGTATAAACCATCTGCATCGTATAAATTACAAATAGTTGAAATAACAGTTAAATCTAATTTAAAGGCCGAAGGGTTTTGGTGATGGTGATAATTGCCCATTGCAGGATGTCCTTTTGAACAATCAAAGCCGGCCATTTCTGCAGGGATGGCATCTCTATTCCAATCTTGAATTGCCATCGGCCCGCCAGGACAGGGCGGATTCCCCGGCCCGCCACAGAGCGCATTTGTTGAACTATTCCAAGCCACACCATCTCTATAATCAAACAAAGCAACTCCATTGACAAAAACACCTATATTTCCACTTAATGTAGCTGTAGGAGTTCCTGTATTTTGAACTGGATTTCTAGGAAATTGGAAAATAGCATTTTGATTGCTTGCCTGAGAAGGATTTCCATCTAAAAATGGTCCTGTCGCATAAGACGGCACTCCAGTTGCAGTAATGTATACTGAATTAGCAGAATACTCTACTCGTTGACAATTCACCAAAATATTGTTACTAATTGCATTTGAATTACCAGAAACATAATACGTCCCTGTTGTTACAGTGTCTTGCAACCAAGAAGTAATTTCTGGTGTTAATTGTGCTTGAGATAGAAAAGAGAATAAAATAGCTCCTGCTAGTAAGAGTGTCTTTTTCATAATTTTAAATTGCTTGTTGTGGTTTAGACGACGAATTATTTGATTCCCTTCATCTCTTCCAATAATACTTTTGGAAATTGATGTTTTGAGTTGAATACAAAACTCTTATCATTCAAAGTCAATAAAAAAGAAATTAGATCTACCTTTTCGTCTTCTGAAAGTTCAATTACTTTCTTCTTCGGATCTTTTTTAAATTGTGCTTTAATCGACTCAGAAGTATAATGATTCAAAACCTTATTCAACTTCTTAAAGCGACCATCGTGCATGTATGGGAAGGTAAAACTCAAATTTCTTAATGTCGGAACCTTAAATTTAAACCGATCTTCTTCTTGTTGTGTTACCTTGAATCTACCAAAATCATTTAAGCCAGAATCCAGAGGCAATTCATTTTTAGAAAATTGGTAATTAGAGAACAGAGGCTCTGCGTGGCAGGAGTTACAATGCTGCTGAAACAAATGATAGCCTTTTGTCTCTTGCTTAGTAAATTCTGTTTCTTGCTTTCGAACACGATCATATTTTGAATTTGAAGACACTAAGCTCAATTGAAATTGAGAAAGTGCCTTTAACAGCTTCTCCCCTGTAATTATAGAATCTTGATAAGTCAGAAAAAATGATTCTTTATACAATTTCTTTTGGGAGAGCTTCTCTATTACATGAACAATGGTTTCTCCCATCTCAGTAGAATCAGAGATTGGAGCAAGCGCTTGCATATCTAAATGATTAATTGCTCCATCCCACATAAACGTCTTTTGCCATGCCAGATTAAATAATGCTGGTGCATTCCGAGTTCCAATTTGATCATAAATTCCATGACTTAAATCATGATCTGTATGTGCAAAAGCATTGTATGGAGAATGGCAAGAAGCGCATGAGATCGAATTATCTTTTGATAATATTGGATCAAAAAACAACAACCTTCCGAGTTCGACTTTAGAAGAATCTAAAGGATTGTTCCTAAAATTATATTCGGGCTTAGGGAAGTAATTTGGGTATTCTAACTGATAAATTTTTGCTTCTCTAAAAGCCATAAATATCAGTAAGATGAAAATGAGCGTAGCTAATCTCCTACTCATTCCTTTAATTTAAACATACGTGAAAGTAAAGTAGATAAGCGAACAGCTTCTAGACTAGGACTCATAACCGAAGATAGTTCTGTAGGGTTTAGATTTACAAAGAACTCCTTTATATCCAATTGTAGTACCAGTTTTTCTTGCTTGTTTGAAAGTAAAGTAACTTTCTGACAGCTCTTGAAGACTCCACTATAGCCTCCTAAATGGTATTGAAAGTAATTATTTCTAGTTTTAAATACCTTACTTTTTCCTTCTATTTTGGTGTTAATGTATCCACTTTGCCAAGACCAATACATTCCTTTTGTCGGATCTAAATCTCCACCAAATGCGCCGGAGACATTGGTTATACTATCTATTCCTAAATTAAATCTCAGTTTCTGAATTGAAGAATATCCCCGCACCTTCATAGATAAAGAGGTAGAATCTTCAAGATCAACCAACTTGTGTTTCAGTTTTCCGATTTCCTGCCAAGTTGAATTTGACTGAATTTCTAGGTTCGAAATGTAAAACTTAATGCTCTCAAATTCTACGCTGTCTGCCAATTCATCTACATAGTAATTCCGACCCAACTCCAAGTTCTCGTCACCGAATAAGATTTCTATTTCAAGTTGTGCTTCCTTTAGCTGAGCATATAAAAATCCGCTACATAAAATGAAACCAACAAAGAGTATATATCTTAATCTCATTCTACAATTTTAATAGAAAATTTAGGATTTACTAATTTAGACGACAGATACATTTGTTTCACTCAACTTTAAAAGTATGGCTCAAAATAAAACAATTGCGACTAATAATTCTGTGGAAGAGTTCATTAATTCGGTTGAAAATGAACAAAAGAGAAAAGACAGTTTAGAACTGTTGAAACTAAATGAAGAGATTATTGGTGAGCCTGCCATTATGTGGGGGAGCTCACTTATTGGCTTCGGGAAATATCACTATAAATACGATAATGGCAGAGAGGGGGACTTCTTTGTTTCTGGTTTTTCTCCGAGGAAAACAGCGCTAACAATCTATATTATGTCCGGTTTTAACCGCTACGATTCATTGATGAGCAAACTTGGAAAATTTAAAATAGGAAAATCTTGTCTCTATGTTAAAAAACTAGATGA